>JACZKF010000055.1 GCA_014860175.1 Desulfuromonadales bacterium
CCCGTGAGCGGGAGGAGTCTGACGGAGACGTGCAAGAGGATTTGTGGTTGATAATTTCCAATCGAAGCCGCATCATCTCGGCAGGCTTCCCCGGGGTGTTTTCACTGGCGACGTCTTTCAGTTCAACCCGACCAGCAGCACCCCGACGAAGACGCAGCACAGCCCCACCAGGCGGGGGCGGGAGACGTGCTTTTCGATCCAGATCATGGAGATGACGGAGGTGATCAGGATGCTGACCTGGCCGAAGGAGACGACGTAGGCGACCCGGTCGAAAGTCAAGGCGAGGACGACCATCGAGTAGGAGAAGAGGAACATCACTCCGGCCAGGATCTCCCGCGGCCGCTGCCCCGGTTTGCGGGCCACCTGGACCCCCCGGGTGACCAGTTCGATGAACAGCCAGGCGATGCCGTGCTGGATATAGACGTAGGAGAAGCGGCTCATCAGCATCCCCAGGGGGGTGGCGGCCGGGAAGGAGAGGGCGGCCTGGCGGTCGATGGCGGAAAACCCGGCGACCATGAAGGCGGCGACCAGCGCCCAGAAGCAGCTGCGGTTGAGATAGTTGCGCAGTTGAAAGCCGTCCGGGGCGATGGCGAAGCGGTTCAGCGGCAGAGCGAAGCAGCCGACCACGATGATCAGCATGCCGAGCATGCTGCCGTAGGAGGGGAGGTCCCCAATCGCCATGGCGGCCAGCGCGACGATGACGATCGGAAACGCCCGCATGATCGGATAGGTGACCGAGATATGCCCGTGCTGATAGGCGGTGCTGACGGCGAAAAAAAAGATGCCGATCAGCAGGCCGGAGAGGGTGACGCAGAGCAGGGCGGTGGTGCTGTAGGCGACGAAAAACTGGATGAGCAGAAAAACCGGCAGGTAGCAGAGCATCGAGTAGCGCAGCGCCTGGCGGAAGAAGACCATCGGCCCGCTGCCGGTTTTGGAGAGAAGATTCCAGGCGGAGTTGGCCACCGCCGAGAGGAAAATGAACAGAATACCTTCGATACTCACGCGCCCTCCGGAGAAAATCCACACTGGGAGCCTGCGCCTTGCCGGGGGTTTTGACTTCCGCCGGCGTTGGTGCTAGCATGCAAAACGACATGCAAAATTACATGTAATCCTCCTCCAAACGGCACCCCCTGTCAAGAGCTAATCCCGGTTGCCGCTGGCAAAGACCCTCCCCAGCGGAGGCCGCTCGGGGAGAGAGGGAATACGGGTGGAAATTACCGTCATCACGCTCCTCTCCTTCATCAGCGCCGTGGTCAGCTCGGTTTTCGGCTTCGGCGCCGGGATGGTCCTGACTCCCCTGTTGCACCTGTTTTTGCCGTTGCGCGACGCCCTCGGCATCGGCGCCCTGGTCTTTCTGGTCACCGCCGGCTCCAAAACCTTCTGGTACCGGGAGGAGATCGTCTGGCCGGTCTACCGCCGCTGCCTCTTTCTGGCGCTGTTCGGCCTCGCCGCCGGCTTCTCGGTGGTCGCCCTGGTCGACACCTTCTGGCTGGAAAAAGGGTTTGCCCTCCTGCTGCTCTTCTTTGCCCTCGACGTCCTGCGGCCGCCGAAAAGCCAATTCAGCTTCTTCCCGGCGCCGGTCTTTCCGGTGGCCGGAGGTCTCCTCTCCGTTCTCATCCATGGCGGCGGACCGCTCTTTCTCAAGTTCTGCCGCCAGCATCAGCTCGACCGGATGCAGACGGTGGCGACCATCGCCGCCAATCACTTTTCTCTGAACATTCTCAAAGCCGCCTTCTTCACCGGCACCGGTCTGGTCGCCATCGATTATGTCTGGATGCTGCTCCCGGCCTACGTCGCCGCCATCGTCGGCACCCGACTGGGTCGCACCCTGCTCAAGGACCACCTCAGCGAGCGAGGGTTTTCGGTCGGTCTCGGGGTCATGCTGCTGGTGCTGGCAATAAATTTCCTCTGGGGACAGTCCCCTTAGAGGGACTGTCCCCCTCGAAAGGTAGCTGCATGGAAAAGAGCCTCGAGATCGAAGTCGCGGTCGGGCATACCGATGAACTCGGCCATCTCAATCACGTCCAGGCGGTGGAATATCTCCAGAGTGCCCGGCTCGACCTGTACGATGCGTGCGGGTTGCGGCCGGCGGGGAGCGAGACCCCCCTGGGGACCATCGTCGTCAATCTCAACGTCAATTATCGCCGGGAGTGTTTTCTCGGCGACCGCTTGCGGGTGACGACCCGGTTGCTGTCGCTGGGGAGCAAAAGTTTTCGGGTGGAACAGCAGATCGTCCGGCCGGACGGGGTGGTGGCCATCGACGCGGTGGTCACCAGTGTGGTCATGGAGATGGCCAGCCGCCGGGTCATTGCGGTCCCCCCGGTTCTGGCCCGTCTGTTCCCCTCCCCGGATCCGGTCTGAAAAGGGAGCTAGTGTCCCGTGCGGTTAGTCCTTTCAGATAATTCTGAGCAATTTTGCCGTCTGGCAAGGCGCGTCGACGCAGGCCTAGCCAAAGCTAAGCCGAGGAGACGCAACGAAGCCAGGCGGCAAAAGGGCCAGAATTAATGG
>JACZKF010000533.1 GCA_014860175.1 Desulfuromonadales bacterium
ATCATGTTCCTGCCGATGGCCGGGGACGTGGCGAGCCTGCACGGCAGCAGCTACACCATCTTCCGGCTGCTGGGGATGGCCGGCGGCTACACCACCTGGTGGGGCGCCACCTCCTTTCACGGCGGCATGTTCGCGTCGTACTTCAGCTACGGCACGATGTACGCCTCCAACACCCGCGACGATCTCCTCAACTCCCGCCTCATCCTGATGTGGGGGTGGAACCCCGCCGTCACCATCACCGGCACCAACAGCGCCTGGTACCTGGCCCAGGCGAGGGAGAACGGGACCCGGATCGTCGCCATCGACCCGTCCTATTCCGACTCGGCCGCGACTTTTGCCGATCAATGGATACCGATCCGGCCCGGAACCGATACCGCCCTGGCGATCGCCATGGCCTACGTCATGATCGAGGAAAATCTGGCCGACCAGGCTTTCCTGCAGCGCTACACCCTCGGTTTCGACCAGTTCAGGGACTATGTCCTCGGCAAGGAGGACGGCATCCCCAAGACGCCGCGCTGGGCGGCAGAGATTACCGGCGTTCCGGCGGCGACCATCGAGACGCTGGCGCGGGAATATGCCGGCACCCGGCCGGCCGCCCTCCTCTCCGGCATCGCCCCGGGTCGTACCGCCTTCGGCGAGCAGTTCCACCGGGCGACCATCGCCCTGGCGGCGATGACCGGCAATGTCGGCATCCACGGCGGGGATGCCGGCGCCAGGTCGTGGGAATCGATCGCCGGCGGCTATCCCTACGGCAAGGGGGGGATCGGCATGGGTGTCCCGTACACCCCAAATCCGATCGAGGCGCCGCCCCGCTACGGCCTGTGGCTTCACGAGGGGCATCCGAAGGTGCACTTCACCAAGGTCGCCGACGCGATCCTCCAGGGTAAAGCGGGCGGCTATCCGACCGACTACAAGCTGGTTTTTCTCTCCAACTGCGACTACGTCAATTCCCTGCCGAATGTGAACAAGATCGCCAGGGCGATGAAGACCGTCGATTTCATCGTCACCGAGGAGCAGTTCATGACGGCGACCGCCCGCTACGCCGACATCATTCTGCCGACCACCACCTATATGGAGCGCAACGACATTGCCGTCGGGGTCGGGACGGCTTTCCTCGGTTTTCAGAACAAAGCGATCGAGCCGCTCGGCGAGTGCCGGTCGCATTATGAGATCGCCATCGATCTCGCCGCCCGCCTCGGCATCGAGGGGTATGCCGCCGGCTCGGAAGACGAGCGGCTGCAGGAAGTGGCGGCAGTGGCCAGAATCCCGGACTACCAGGCTTTCAAGGAGAAGGGACTGTACCGGATCCCCCGAACCGAACCGTATGTCGCCTTCCAGGCGCAGATCGCCGACCCGGAGAACCATCCATTCGAGACCCCATCCGGCAAGATCGAGATCTACTCGCAGCAGATTGCCGATATGGGCAACCCGCTGATTCCGCCGATCCCCAAGTACATCGAGGCCTGGGAAGGCCCGAACGATCCGCTGGCCCGCAAATATCCGCTGCAGATCATCACCAATCACGCCAAGTGCCGGACCAACGGCCAGTTCGACAACATCCCCTGGCTGCGGGAGCTCGCCCCTCAGGCGGTGGCGATCAACGCCGCGGATGCCGCGGCGCGAGGAATTGCCGACGGCGACCTGGTGCGGGTCTTCAATGACCGCGGCGAAACCTGGGTGCCGGCGGCGGTGACCGAGCGTCTTCTGCCCGGGGTCGCCATCCTGCCGATGGGGGCCTGGTACAGGCCGGACGAGAACGGCATCGACCGGGCCGGTTCGGCCAACGTCCTGACCCGGGACGAACCGACGCCGGCCGGCTCCTTTGCCTACAACTCCGTTCTCGCCCAGATCGAGAAGATATAAGGAGACCTCATGCAGCGCGGATTCTATTTTGACCAGACCCGGTGCACCGGCTGCTTCACCTGCGGCGTCGCCTGCAAGGACTGGCACGACATCCCGGCCGGTCCGGTGAAGTGGAGAGTCATCACGGCGATCGAGAAGGGAACGTTCCCCCGGCCGTTCGTCGCCTACCTGGCCGAATCCTGCTATCACTGCGGACATCCGGCCTGCGCCGAGGCCTGCCCGGTCGGCGCCATCAGCAAGCGGGGGGAGGACGGGATCGTCGTCGTCGACCCGCAGCTGTGTCTGGGCCGGTCGGTCTGCGGCGGCCAATGCCGCGACGCCTGCCCGTACGGAGCGCCGCAGTTCGCCGCCGGCGAGGACGACAGGATGCAGAAATGCGATCTTTGCCTGGAGCGGCTGGGCCGGGGGAAGCAGCCGATCTGCGTCGAATCCTGCCCCTTGCGGGCGCTCGATGCCGGGCCGATGGCGCAGCTGCGGGAGAAGTACGGCCATTCTCAGGAGGCCTGCGGCTTCGTCTTTGCCGAAGAACTGCAGCCCTCAGTGGTCTGCAAGGGGAAAAAAGAGTCGAAATAGCGCCGCCACGCATGGGCGCCATACCCGGGACAAAGGAGCCTCACATGTCACCCCAGCCGGTATTCAAGAAAGTTTTGCAGGTCGGATTCGTGGTCAGGGACCTGGACAAGGCGGTTCGCAGCTACTGGGACGACTTCGGCATCGGCCCCTGGGCCATTTACAACCTGGACAAGGATTCGATCAAAAACCCGCGGGTGAACGGCAAACCGGCGGAAATCGCCCTGCGGGCCGCCTTTGCCGATCTGGGCGGCGTGCAGCTGGAGTTGATCGAGCCGCTGAATGAGAATATCTACACCGAATTTCTGGAGAAGCACGGCGACGGTCTGCATCACATTGCCGTCGAGGTCGACGACTTCGACGCCACCATCGCCCGCCTGCAGGAGAAGGGGATCCGCTCCATCCAGGACGGGGAGACCAAAGACGGATTGGGCTTCGCCTATCTGGCGACCCAGGAGGCTCTCTCCTGCATCACCGAAATCTACAAGATCCCCAAGGGCCTGAAGTACAGTCCCCCGGACCAGACCTATCCGCAGCCGGGCAAAGAGCCTTCACCATGAGCGAGAACCCCTCCGTCGCCGACGAACTGGCGATCCGCTCCCTGGTCGCCCGCTACGTCGATGCCGTCCATCGCCGCCACCGGGACGACTGGGCCGCGACCTGGGCTGACGACGGCCTCTGGTCTTTGCCGGGTACCGCCATCGCCGGCCGGGAGAAGATCGCGCAGTTCTGGAGCGAGGCGATGCAGAGTTTCTCCTTCGTGGCGATGCTGATGCATTCCGGGACCCTGGAGATTGCCGGAGAGAGGGCGCGCGGCCGCTGGTACCTGACCGAGTACACCATCGACCGGCAGGGCGCCCAGCAGATGATCATCGGCATTTACTCGGATCAGTACCGGAAAATTGACGGCGAGTGGCGGTTCGGCCAACGGCAGTACGACATCTTTTACCGGGGACCGGCCGATCTGAGCGGCACGGTCGGCAGCACGGAATGAGAAGAGGCCGAAAGCTGAAAGTGGCATGCGGCTTTGTCCGGGAAAGGGGTAACGGATGCAGAAGACGGAGGATGGAGCGGTTTGCGCTTTGCCTAAAGTAGAAGACCGGCCGGTCTCCCGACTGCTTGACCTCTCCGGCAGAAAAGCCGTCGTCACCGGGGGGGCGGCCGGCATCGGGTATGCCATTGCCGGCCGGCTGGCCGAGGCCGGGGCCAGTGTGCTGCTTTCCGATCTCAACCCGGCAGCCCTGCAAGCGGCAGCAAGCGGGTTGGCGCAGAGAGGTTACTCGATTGAATCGAAAGTGGCGGATATCGGCAGGGAGGCCGATGTCGTCTCCCTGTTCGAATGGGCGGCCGGCAGCTTCGGTGGCGTCGACATTCTGGTGAACAATGCCGGCGTCTACCCCTCGGTCAAAGTCCTGGAGATGTCGGCGGAGCAGTGGCGGGATGTGCAGCGGATCAATCTCGAAGGCTCGTTCCTGTGCAGCCGGGAGGCCGGGCGGCAGATGGTTCGCCAGGCCAGGGGGGGCGTCATCATCAATATCGCTTCGATGGCGGCATTCAAGCCGTGCTTCCCGGGACTGGCCCATTACGGCGCCTCCAAGGGGGGGGTGGTCGCCTTGACGCGAAGCCTTGCTCTCGAACTGGCTCCCCACCAGATCAGGGCGGTTTCCGTCGCCCCTGGCGGGATCTGGACGCAGGGGACCCGGCCGGACACCAAAATCGCCGAGGAAGGGGTCAAAGCGGTCAGCGCCTCGATCCCGCTCGGGAATTTCGGCCATCCTGACGACATCGCCAGGACTGTTCTCTTTCTCGCCTCCGACGCCGCCGCCTACATCACGGGTACGACGATCTCGATCGACGGCGGCGCGATGCTGGTATGAGAGCCGGTCCTCAGAAAGGGAACGCGTGAATTCGACTTCGGAAGAGAAGATGGCGGTCATCGAGACGCTCTACAAGTATGCGCAGGGGCTCGATACCAGGGACTGGCAACTCTACCGCTCCATTTTCACCGACCAGATCTTCGTCGATTTCTCCAGCTACCACGGCCAGCCGGGGGAGCGGATCAGCGCCGACGAGTGGGTCGCCAGGCTCCAGCCGCTCTTCTCCGGGCTGGCCGTGACCCAGCACTCGATGACCAATCCCCTGGTCACCTTCGACGCCCAGGGGGCGGAGTGCCGCATGTACATGCAGGCGGAGCATATCCACGATCCGGCCGACCGCGACTCCTGGTACACCATCGGCGGCTACTACACCGACCGCCTGGTGCGCGAGGGGGGCGCCTGGCGCATCGCCAGCGTCAAGCTGACCATCTTCTGGCGGCGCGGCGACCCGCAATGCATGGTGCGGGCGGCGCAGCAGGGGATGGGGACGGCGAGCGAGGGCAAATGGCAGGCCTGGTCGCGGCCGGTGGATGGCTGAGGTAAACCCGGCGCAGGCCGGCCAACCGGAGAGGAGTCTATGACGACAGTGGAAGATCGTCTGAGGGTCATCGAGGAGAGACAGGCGCTGCAGGATGTCCTGACCGCCTACTGCACGGCGGTCGACTCGCTGTCGGATATCGACGGCTTGCTCGACTGTTTCACCGAGGATGCTGTCTTCGACCTGTCAGGGATCCATCTCCCCCGCTTCGAGGGGCAGGCGCAGATCCGCAAGTTCTTCCACCAGGTATTTGCCGACATGTCCCACCACGCCCACTACAATACCAACTTCGCCGTCGATGAACTCAGTGCCGACCAGGCCTCCTGCCGGGCCTACGTGACCGGCATGGGGGCGGCAAAGGACGGGCGCAGCGTCCTGGTCTACGTCCAGTACCACCTTCGCTTCGCGCGGACCCCGAGTGGCTGGAAGATCAAATCCTTCAGCGAATCCCCCCTCATGCCGCTCCCTCCCGAGGTGACCGGAATTCATGCCCGCGGCTGATGGCCGCCCCAACCGAACGACAAGGAGAACCTGTCATGGAAGCGATAGTCCAACGCTACTTCGAGATGGTGAACAAAGACGATGTGGATGGCCTGCTCTCGTTGTGGGATGACAACGGCACCTTCGAGATCCCCTTGCGCGGCCGCTTGAAGGGGAAAGAAGAGATCCGGAAATTCTACGAATCCCTTCCGGCCCTGTACGCCGCCCATCATGACGGGCCGGTCAAGTCGGTCATCGCCGGCAACGAGGCGGTGGTGAAGGTGGCCGTCACCAATACCACCCGGGAAGGCAAGACCATCACCTTTGACGCCGTCAGCTGGATGACCTTCGGTGCCGACAAGAAACTGCTCTCCATCGAGGCCAAGTTCGACACCGCCAAACTGCTCAAGGACCTGAAAGGTTGAGTCCGCTTGCCGGCAAGACCGCCCTCGTCACCGGCGCTTCCCGGGGCATCGGGCGCGCCATTGCCGTGCGCCTGGCGAGGGACGGCGCCCTCATCGCCGTCCACTACGGGGCCAACCGGGCGGCCGCCGAAGCGACGGTCGCCGAG
>JACZKF010000006.1 GCA_014860175.1 Desulfuromonadales bacterium
CTTTGCTACTCTTGGTTGGTATGGGCAAGAGCGCTGGAGGCTCAGATGAACATCCTTTTGATTTACCCCGAATTCCCGGACACCTTCTGGAGTTTCAAGCACGCGCTGAAGCTGGCCCACAAACGAGCCTCCTCGCCACCCCTCGGGCTGCTCACGGTGGCGCCGCTGCTCCCCGCCGAGTGGGGGAAACGCCTGCTCGACCTGAATGTCACCCGCCTCACCGCGGGCGACCTGGCCTGGGCCGACGCCGTCTTCGTCAGCGCCATGCTGGTGCAGAAGGAGGCGGCCCGCCAGGTGATCGCCCGCGCCCGCCAGGCCGGGCTCAAGGTGATTGCCGGGGGGCCGCTGTTTACCACCGACTACGCCCAGTTTCCCGAAGTCGATCACTTTGTCCTGAACGAGGGGGAGCTGACCCTCCCCCCCTTCCTGGATGATCTGGCTCGGGGGGAGGCCAGGCGCGTTTATGCAACGCCCGACTTCGCCGATATCGGCAGCTCCCCGGTCCCGGCCTGGGAGCTGGCCGACCAGCGACGCTACGCGGCCATGAGCCTGCAGTATTCGCGCGGCTGCCCTTTCCAATGCGAATTCTGCAACGTCACGGCGCTCTTCGGCCATCACCCGCGGATCAAGAGCACCGCCCAGGTAATAGCCGAGCTCGATCGGCTGCACGCCCAGGGGTGGCGGGGGAGCGTCTTTTTTGTGGACGACAACTTCATCGGCAACAAAAAACATCTCAAAGGGGAACTCCTGCCGGCCCTGATCGAGTGGCAGAGGAGCCGGGGCGGTTTTTCCTTCTACACCGAGGCCTCGATCAATCTGGCCGACGACGAGGAGCTGATCGCGATGATGGTCGAGGCCGGCTTCGACACCGTCTTTATCGGCATTGAAACTCCCGATGAGGCCGGTCTCGCCGAATCAGGGAAGCGGCAGAACCAGAGCCGCGACCTGATGGCCGATGTCAAGCGCCTGCAGCGGGCGGGGCTGCAGGTGCAAGGGGGGTTCATCGTCGGCTTCGACAGCGACACGCCGGCCATTTTCCAGAGCCAGATCGATTTCATTCAGAAAAGCGGCATCGTCACGGCGATGGTCGGCCTGCTGAATGCGCTGCCGGGGACCCGGCTGTACGAACGGCTGCAGCGGGAGGGGCGCCTCCTGGCCGATTCCTCCGGCGATAACGTCAGCGCCTCCACCAACATCATTCCCAAAATGAGCCGGGAGTCGCTGGAGGAGGGGTATAAATTCATTCTGCGGACGATTTATTCCCCCGAGCGCTACTACCAGCGGCTCAAGGCCTTTTTGCAGGAATTTCGCCCGGCCAAGGCCCACTCCACCTTGAGCTTTCACTACAAGCTGGCCTTTTTCCACGCTCTGTACCGTCTCGGGATTCTGGGGCGGGAACGCCTGCAGTTCTGGAAAGTCATGTTCTGGACGCTGTTTCACCGCCCCCGACTGCTTCGCCAGGCGGTCACCCTCGCCATTTACGGCTACCACTTCCGGACCATCTGCCGGCGCTACATCTTGCGCTGAGCTATTGACCCGCATCAAGGCCAGGGGGAGACAGAACCGTTAGAGTGGAGTTCTCGACAGGTCCGCAACGCAAACTCCAACGAAAGCTGAGGTGCCCTCATGACTGGGACGAAAGAACTGCAGGGGAAGGATTGGAGCAACAAAACCATTGGCGAGTTCGTCGCCGACGACTACCGAATCGCCAGCGTGTTTGAAAAATACGGGATCGATTTCTGCTGCGGCGGTCACCAGACCCTCGCCGCCGCCTGCCAGGAGCGAGAGCTCGAGCTGCAGACGGTGCGGCAGGAGATCGAAGCCGCCGGCCGCGAGCCGATGGAGCGAAGAGAGAATTTCGCCGCCTGGGAGCTTTCCTTTCTCGCCGACTACATTGTCAACAACCACCACACCTATCTCAACGAGAATACCGGACCGATCGCCGCCTATGCCCATAAGATCGCCGAGGTACACGGCGCCCATCATCCCGAAGTGAAAGAGATCGCGATCCGCTTTGACCAGGTCGCCGCCGACCTGGTGGAGCATCTGCGGGAAGAGGAAGAGGTGCTTTTCCCGGCGATCAAGCGGATCGAGGCGGCCAGAAAAGCCGGCAACCCCGCGGCGGCCAAAGATCTTGCAGCGATCAAAAGCTCCCTGCAGCAGCTCCACCGCGAGCACGAAGCGGTCGGCGATGGGGTCCACGAAATCCGCCGCCTGGCCAACGGCTATGCGCTGCCAGCCGATGTCTGCAACACTTTCATGCTCACCTACCGCAAACTCAAGGAGTTCGAGGACGACATCCACAAGCATGTCCACCTCGAGAACAACATCCTCTTCCGCAAAGCGGCAGAGCTCTGACCGATGACAGAGGCCCCTGGCGTGGCTTTCAGTAGCTGATCGAGGATTTAAGGGCCCAGAGATGGGCCGCGATCAAGGCCCGCCAGGGTGAAAATTCGGCCAGCCAGCGCCGGGCGGCGTCTTCGGTGATTTTCTCCTCCGCCGCCAGCAGCGCTTGCAGGCCGCGGCGAACGGCGACGTCCCCGTGCAGCGATCCGTCCAGCCAGCCGAAACCGCGCAGCAGGGTGTAGTTGACGGTCCACGGGCCGATCCCCGGTACGCCCAGGAGCTGTTCTCGCATCTCCTCAACCGGCAAGGTTTCCGTCCACAGATCCAACGGAAGGTGACGGTCGCGAACCCGTTGGCTCAAGGCGATCAGCGCCCGGGTTTTCGCCTGCGAAAAACCGGCCTGACGGAAGTCCGTTTCGGTCAGGACGGCGACCTGAGCGGCATCCGGATGACACTCCAGCCCCCCCGAATGCTTCAACCCGGCGGCCCGGATCAGTTTGCGGCGCAGCGAGATGGCTACCCCGACACTGATCTGTTGGCCGGTGATGGCCCAGGTCAAGGCTTCGAAGGGGGAGGCCGCCAGCGGCACCCGCAGCCCCGGCTGCCGGGCGATGAGCAGCCCCAGCTGCGGGTGCAACCGATAGCTCTCCTCGAACACCTCTACTCGCTGGGTCAGCCCCAGCATTCGTCGCACCAGCCGACTGAACGCCTCCGGCTCGGCGCCGAACTGGCCGTCGACGGCCAGTTCGGCTTCGGCATAGCCCGGATGAAACCGGATGCTGAGGCAGGCGGCACACCCCTCCCAGGCCATCCCCTTCTGCAAAGACGACTCGTCGACCCGCTCGGCCACCAGCGACGGGTCGCGGCGGTGAAAAGCGAGAATGTCGCTGGGGCGAAAACCGGGCGGCAGCTCGATGGTACAGGCGAGTGAACAGCTTTTTGTCCGAACATCCATGGTGCGCTCTCTTGAGTTAACATCGGCCAGCGGAGGCTGCCCTGGTCGGCAGCGTGTTTTCTCGCATCATCATAGCGCCTGCCTCTTGGCAGTGGAACATTTCTTGCTGAAATGGAGACGGCACCAAAACACCGCCCGGGATGGCGCCGCCCCCCTCCTGGGCCGGGAAGAAGGGATCTGCAATCCCCGCCTTGGGCCCAAAATCAGGAATGACCACAACTACTGGACGTCTCCCTCAATAAGATGCAATAAAGCTATATCGCCGCCGTGCGTGACGCAATGGGGCGGCCCTGTCGCCATGCGAAGGAGAGGGAACGAGCAAACGATGGCTAAACGCCTGAAAATCAAAAAAAGATATCTGATCAGCTTCGCCCTGATCGGACTGCTTCTTGCCGCCGCCTTCACGGTCTACCTCGACGTCACCGTGCGGGCGCGCTTCGAAGGCAAACGGTTTGCGTTGCCGGCGCGGGTCTATGCCCGGTCACTGGAGCTTTATCCGGGTCTGCGCCTGAGCCCGGCCGAAATGAAAACGGAACTTGATGTTCTGGACTACCGCGAGACCCCTCTGCCGCGGGAGCCTGGGAGCTATCAATGGCGAAACGATACCCTCGAGCTGATGGTGCGCCCCTTCGTCTTCGCTGACGGCCCCCAGGCGGCGGTGTCGCTGCGGGTCGAATTCGATGGCCACCGGGTGGCAAGGGTGCTCGATGCGGCCGGCAAGCCGCTGCCGTTGGCGCGCCTCGACCCGCCTCTGATCGGCGGCATCTATCCGGGAAAAAACGAGGACCGCGTGCTGGTAAAGCTGGCCGACGTCCCCAGGCACGTGGTCGATGCCCTGATCGCAGTGGAGGACCGCCGATTCTATTCCCACTACGGCATCGATCCGCGGGGGATTGCGCGGGCCTTTCTTGCCACGGCCAGCGGCGACAGCGTACAGGGGGGGAGCACCCTCACCCAGCAACTGGTCAAGAACTTCTTCCTGACCGCCGAGCGCACCTTGCAGAGAAAGCTCACCGAAATGGTGATGGCGATCCTGCTCGAGCACCATTACAGCAAAGAGGAGATACTCGAAACCTATCTCAACGAAGTCTATCTGGGACAGGACGGCAACCGCGCCATCCACGGATTCGGACTGGCCGCCCCGTTTTTCTTCAATAAACCGCTGACCCATCTCGAAATTCCCGAAGCGGCCGTGCTGGTGGGGATGCTCAAAGGGCCGACCTATTACAACCCGCGCAGCCAGCCGGCACGGGCATTGGAGCGGCGAAATCTGGTCCTGGGGAAGATGGCCGAAGAAGGGTTCATCAGCGATCAGCGGCTGCAATCGGCCAAGGCAGCCCCCTTGGCTGTCGTCAGCAGGCCGCCCCGCGGCACCTCGCCGCATCCGGCCTTTCTGACCCTGGTCTATCGCCAACTGGAACGAGATTACCGCGATCAAGACCTGCGTTCGGAAGGCTTGCGGATTTTCACCACCCTAAACCCTGGGGTGCAGCGCGCCGCCGAAAGCGCCCTGAGCCAACGCCTGGCCCGCCTGGAAAAGGGGCGCGGCATGAAGCCCGGTACACTGGAAGGGGCGCTGATCGTCA
Source organism: Desulfuromonadales bacterium (assembly GCA_014860175.1). GTDB lineage: Bacteria > Desulfobacterota > Desulfuromonadia > Desulfuromonadales > JACZKF01 > JACZKF01. The sequence goes on from JACZKF010000006.1 coordinate 4,888, forward strand.
CCAGCGCCCAGAACGCCGAGGTTCAGGCGGTGGTGGGGGGAAGCGACCCGGCCTTCAAGGGGTTCAACCGGGCCCTCGACGCCCAGCGCCCCATCGGGTCGCTGATCAAGCCGGTGGTCTTTCTTACCGCTCTCCAGCAGCCTCAGAGCTATACCCTGGCCACCCTGGTCGACGACACCCCCCTGCTTTTGCAGCAGGCGGGGACCGTCGATTGGGCGCCCCAGAATTTCGACAAGCAATTTCACGGCACGGTGTCGCTGCGAGCTGCCTTGATGCACTCGTACAACGTGCCGACGGTCAGGGTCGGCCTGGCGCTCGGAGTTCCCCAGGTGATGGCGAACCTGCGCCGCCTGGGGATGCGGCGGGAGCTTCCTGAGTTCGCCTCGAGCCTGCTCGGTACCAACGCCCTCTCCCCCCTGGAGGTGACGCAGATCTATCAGACCATGGCCGGTGGCGGCTTTCACACCCCCCTGCGAGCGATCCATGCCGTCCTGACCGCCGAGGGGGAGCCGCTGCAGCGCTATCCCCTGACGGTGGAGCAGGAGATCGACCCCGCCCCCCTGTTTTTGCTGACCACGGCCCTGCAGGATGTGGTGCGCGAGGGGACCGCAGTCGGGCTCGGCAGTTATCTGTCGTCTACCCTTGCTGTCGCGGGCAAGACCGGCACCACCGATGACTTTCGCGACAGTTGGTTCGCCGGATTTACCGGCGATCGTCTGGCCGTGGTCTGGGTCGGCCGCGACGACAACGAATCGACCGGCCTCACCGGGGCGTCCGGGGCGATGACCGTCTGGGGGGAGATGATGGCCGGGCTCAATCCCGAACCGCTGATCCTTTCCGAGCCGGCGGATATCGAGAGGGTCTGGATCGATCCGGTGTCGGGGCTGCTCGGCGGTACTGAATGCCAGGGTGCCGTCGAGCTGCCGTTCATTTCCGGCTCGGCCCCGACGGAATCGGCACCGTGCAGACCCGGCGCCATAAAGAGGTCGATCAAAGGCTTTTTCCAGAGGATCTTCGGCCGATGACAACCCTAAACCGCGCCTTTTTGTTTATTGTCGTCCTGCTGTTGGCCGGATGTGCGGCTCTCCTGCCGGACGCCCCGCCGGAGCCGTCGCGAAATGCGGCGGTGATGGCTCTCTTTGACCAGGCGCAGACCCAGCTCTCCGCCGGCCAGCTGGAAGCGGCCGGCGCCTCACTGGAGCGCGCCCTGCGCATCGAACCGCGCAACCCCAGGCTGTGGCAGGAATTGGCGCGGCTCCGGTTGGAGCAGGGGCAATACCGGCAAGCGGAAAACCTGGCGGCCAAAGCCAACGCCTTCGCCGGGGATGACCAGCGCCTGTCGGCTGAGAACTGGCGGATCATCGGTCTGGCGCGCAGCCAACTCGGGGACGTGCAGGGGGCACAAGCGGCCTTCGAAAGGGCCGAGAGGGGAAACAACTGATACACACAAGGTGCGAATGCTGGAGCTGAAATAAACTCGCCCTCCCTGGTCCCGGGAGGGCGAGCGAGGATTCCGAGCTTAGTCCTTAGAGCACCGCGAGCATCTTTTGCAGGGCTTCTTCATAGCCGCCGGTCCACTCGCCGATGGTCTCCTGATTGACTGCTTTTATCCCCATGGCACCGAGAGTCTTTTTCCCCTGGACGTCAATGCGCCGAAAGAAGATCTTTTGCCCTTCGCTGTCCCAGAAGGAGACGATATTTTTGCTCACCGCCTTGGTGAGCGGAACCACCCCCCCGGTTTTAACGGTCCATTCGGAAAAGACCAGAACCACGGCATCTACCCCAAGGGCGGCACAAAGGGTCTTCGCCTTGTCCGGGGTGATATCCCCCTTCTTGAAGCCTGCCCCAAACAGCGGCATCTCCTTGCCGTTGATCACCGGAGTGTAAAGGGAAACCCGGAGCTGTTCGGCGGCTTTCCGATAGTTGGCATCGGTAATGAAGGTATCGACCTTCCGCACCTGCCAATGTTTCGCCAATTCTTTCTCGGTCGAAGCGATCATCGTGCCCGTTGCATTCTGCACCAGGTTGCCTACCGAATCACGGCCGACGCTACTGGAACTGACGGTCCCCCCCCAGTCACTTACCGCCAGAGAGACCACCGCCACCTTTTTCAGGGAGGGGTTATTCTTCAGCTGCGCTTTGGGCGCTCTCGATGAACACCCGACCGATAAAGAAAAGGACAGCAGAGCAACGACCAACAGACCTTTTTTCAACATTCTTTCACTCCTCCCAATAACAGTGCAGTGGTTAGTTTGCGATTTCGGAATGGGCTATCGCAATTCGGCCTCTTTTTTATCGTTAATGTTTCCGGGAGGTCAAGCATTTAATCCCGTATGCCCGCGGCCCCTTCCCCTGCGCCAGCCCCTTGTTTCGGCGCCACCAGCAGATAGAGGGCCGGTAAGACAAAGAGCGTGAGAATGGTCGAGGTCAGCACGCCGCCGATGACAACCGTCGCCAGGGGGCGCTGCACCTCGGCGCCAACCCCGGTCGATAAGGCCATGGGGAGGAAGCCGGCGGCATCGGTGATCGCCGTGGCCAGCACCGGGATCAGGCGTCGCCGGGCGCCGCCGGTGACCGCCGCGAAGAGCTCCTCTCCCCGTTCCAGGTTCTGTCCGATGGCGCTTACCAGCACCTGGCCGTTGAGGACGGCGATGCCGGAGAGAGCGATGAAGCCGACGGCGGCACTGACGCTGAAGGGGATGCCGCGCAGCCACAGGGCGAGGACTCCGCCGACGGCAGCGAGGGGGATGCCGGTATAGATGATCAGGACGTGACGCAAGTTTTTGAGGCTCAGATAAAGAAGCAGGAAGATCAGCGCCAGGGTGAAGGGGACGACGAGCGCCAGGCGCTTTTGCGAACGCTCCAGATTTTCGAACTGTCCGCCCCATTCGATGAGATAGCCGCCGGGGAGCTTTACCTCGGCAGCGATCTTCTCCTGCGCCTCGGCGACGAACGAGGCAATGTCGCGGTCGCGCACGTTGGCCTGCACCTTGATCAGGCGCCGCCCCCATTCGCGATTGATGGTGGAGGGGCGATCCACTTCAGTGATTTCGGCCAGTGCCCCCAACGGCACCACCGCGCCGGTTCGAGTCGGGATAAGGGTTTCCAATAAGGCCGTCAGGTCGGAACGCTGGGCGTCGGGAAGCCGCACCACCAGGGGAAAGGAGCGCTCTCCCTCGAAAACCTCTCCGGCCTTTATGGAGCCGACGGCGGCGATCATGTCGAGCACCTCGCGGGCTGCGACGCCGTGACGGGCGATGGCCGCCTGATCGATACGCACCTGCAGCGTCGGCTGGCCGGTGATCTGTTCGACCGCAACGTCGCTCGCCCCGCGGATGTCGCTGAGCAGGTGCTCGATTTCATTGCCCAGAACGACCAGATTGCCGAAATCCTCCCCGTAGATCTTGATCCCCACATCGGCGCGGATGCCCGAAAGCATCTCGTTGGTCCGCAGCTCAATGGGCTGGGTGAGGACGGTGCGGATGCCGGGCAGGCCCGTCATCGTTTTTTCCACCAGGCTCTCAAGCTCCGCCTGGTTGTCGGCCTTGGTCCATTGGTCGCGTGGATTCAGGGCCATGAAGAGGTCGGTCAACTCCGTCCCCATCGGGTCGGTGGCGACTTCGGCGCTGCCGATGCGACTCCACACGTACCTGATTTCGTCGGGGAATTCCTCGCGCAGCAGCTTTTCCAATTGCGTGTTGTAGGCGATCGACTCCTCGATGGAGACCCCCGCCAGGCGCACCACGCTGGCGACCAGAGACCCCTCCCCCATGCGGGGGAGGAACTCGCCACCGAGGCGCAGGGAGAGGCCGCCGCTGCCGGCGAGCAGAATGAGGACGACGGCAAAGAGCGCCCCCTTGCGCCGCAGCGCCGGCAGCAGCAGCGCCCAGTAGGCTCTTTGCAGCGCCCCTTCGACGTGCCCTTTCCGTTCGCGCAGGCGTTTGGGCAAAAACCGGTCGGAGAGTATCGGGGTGAGGAAGATCGCCACCAGCAGGGCCCCGACCAGAGCGAAGATGAAGGCCCAGGCCATCGGCTTGAACATCTTCCCCTCAACCCCCTGCAACGTCAGCACCGGCAGAAAAACGAGCAGAATGATCAACATCCCGAAGAAGATCGGACGCACCACTTCCTTGCTCGACTGCGCGATGCAGGCCGTCCGTTCGGCGGCCGTGAGCGGGCGGCCGAGTTCCATCTGCCGCTCGGTGAGGCGGCGCAGATTGGCCTCGGTCATGACCACCGAGCCGTCGACCAGGATACCGAAGTCGATGGCCCCCAGGGACAAGAGGCTCGCCGCGATACCCATGCCGTGCATGCCCAGGGCGGCGAAGACCATCGACAGCGGAATGGCGGCGGCGACGATGATCCCGGCGCGCAGGTTCCCGAGCAGCAGGAAGAGGACGGCGATGACGAGCAGGGCGCCGAGAAGGAGGTTGTGCTTCACCGTGCCGATGACCTGCTCGATCAGATCGGTGCGGTCGTAGACGACCGCCAGCGTCACATCGGCCGGCAGGACCGTTTGCACCCGTTCAAGCCGCTCCTTCAGTGCGGTGGTGACGACTCGACTGTTCTCCCCCATGAGCATGAAGCCGAGGCCGAGAACGACCTCCCCTTCTCCCTGCGCCGTCACCGCACCAAGGCGCAGTTCGTGGCCGAAACGCACTTCGGCGACGTCGCGGATGCGCACCGGCGCGCCGCCGTGGGAGGCGAGGACGATTTGGCCGACTTCGCTCAGGCCGGTCACCTGTCCCAGCCCCTGCACCAGCATCGTCTGCCCGCCGGAGGTGACCTGCCCGCCGCCGACATTGGCGTTGTTCTCCTCCAGGGCGGTGAAGACATCCTTGAGCGTAAGGCCATACTTGACCAGCAGTTCGGGGGCGACGATCACCTGATACTGCCGCTCCAGGCCGCCCCAGGAGTTGACCTCGGCCACTCCGGCAGCCTTGCGCATCTCGGGTTTGACGACCCAGTCGTGCAGAGTGCGCAGCTCATCGAGGGAGCGGGTCTTCGAGCTCAGGACATAGTGAAAAACCTCTCCCAGGCCGGTGGAGATCGGACCCATCTCGGGGCGATCGATCTCGGGTGGCAGCGCCACGCTCGCCAGACGCTCCGTAATGAGCTGGCGCGAATCGTAGATCGGCATGGCGTCGGAGAAGGTGGCGACCACCTGCGAGAGGCCGAATTTGGAAATCGAGCGGACACTCTGTAACTCGGGAAGCCCGGCGATAGCCAGTTCGATCGGCAAAGTGATCTGCCGCTCGATCTCCTCGGGGCCCAGATTGGGCGCGACGGTATTGATCTGTACCTGGACAGGGGTTGTATCGGGGAAAGCGTCTACCGGCAGGTTGGCCAGTGCCCAAGTGCCGAAACTCAGGGCGGCGGCAAAGAGCAGAACCGTCAGCAGGCGGTTCCTCAGCACAATATCGATCAGGCGTTCAAGCATGGCAAATCCTCAAAAAAAAATTGGTCTTATAGGACCAATAAGACATATTTGACTTCTTAATGATCGGCACACGAGGCGCCCAGGCGGGCCCGCAACAGCTCGGACTTGAGGGAAAAGGCCTGCGCCATGACGACCCGGTCGTGCGCGTGGAGCCCCTGGCTGATCGTTACTGCCCCCTGCGAACGACGCCCGACCATCACCCGGCGCAGTTCGAAGAGATCGTCCTCCAGGCGCACGAAGACAAAGGGGTTGCCATCCACTGTTTGCAGGGCATCGGCAGGGACGGCGAGAGTCCCTCCGGCCGTTTTCGCCACCCCCTGCACCTGCCCGAAAAGGCCGCTGCGCAGCAGACCGTCGCGGTTGTCCACCTCCGCCAGGATTTTGAGCATGCGGGTCCTCTCATCGAGAGCGGGGGCGACCCAGAAGATCTTCCCCGCAAAAGCGCGGCCGGGGAGACCGGAGAACGAGGCGACGATCTCCAGACCGGGATGCACGGCGAGAAGGGCATCCTCGGGGACCGACGTTTCGACCCACACGGTACTCAGGTCGGCCAGGACGAAAAGTGTGCTCCCCGGGGAAACCGCTTCACCGGGGACCGCTGCGCGTTCGATGACGGTGCCGGCAAAGGGGGCCCGGATCGGCAGGACCGATCCTACGCTGCCGGCGGAAAGGCCGAAATCCTGCATCTGCCGGGCGGCGCGGGTGGCGGCGCTTTGGGCCTGGCGAAGTTCGGCTTCAGCCTGCTGGAACTCGTGGCGGGAAGTGATCCCCTTCTCCAGCAGATCCTTCTCCCGCTGGTAGACCGCCTCGGCCAGGGCGCGGCGGCTTTCGGCGGCCGCCAGTTCGGCCCGCAACCCCGCCGTTTCCGGCGAAGCGATCTCGGCCAGGACCTGCCCCTTGCTGACCTTCTGGCCAAGCCCCACGTTCACCTTTTGCACGGTTCCACCGGCCAGGGCCGAGAGGCGCGCCAGGCGGTCGCGGTTGAAGACTACCTGTCCCGGCCATGCGACGCCTTCTTCGCCAGCGGGCAAAGGCGCGGCCGTGACGATACCGACCCGCCCGGCTGTTTCAGGGGCGGCCAGACGGACCTTCATCCCTTCTCCGGGCTGGAGGTGGGATACCAGATCGGGCTGGCACAGAGCATCCTCGATCTCCGGGACGTTGTGCTCCGGGCAGATCTCATCGCCCCCTGGATGGCCATGTGCGGAGTGTTCGTGGCCGGCATGGACGTCCTTCCTCGGGGAGGCTTGGGCATGGGAGGCGTGATCGTCCCCATGATGGTCATCATGGTCATCGCCATCCTCATGATGTTCTTCGGGAGAGGACACCTTTTCATCCGCGAACAGGGTTTCGAGATCTTCATCGTCATCATCCCCGTGGTCGTGCGGGTCGCGTGTCCCCTCTCCCCTGCTCCCGGCCTGTCCATGGGGATCTGCAACGGTTTTTTCTTCGTGCTCGTGCCCTTCATGCCCCCCACCGGCGGAGTGGGAGGGGCCGGCAAACGTATAAGTTCCCCACCCCACGCCCGCGGCCGCGGCAACGACGAGCAAGGACAGAATCAGGTTTTTTATCGTTTTCAAGTTCATGGTGAATCACTCCTTGACAGTTGCGGAAAGGCGTGGGTTGTGGCTGGTCTTGGAGAGCGGGCTCCCCAGGAGGCGCTCCAGTTGGGAGGCGGCGCGGTGGAAGGCGGTCAGGGCATCGAGATAACTCTCCTGCGCCTCAACCAGAGTCCGTTGGGCATCGAGAACATCGAGGATGCCGAATTTGCCCGCGCGGTAGCCGTATTCGGCCGACTCCATGGCCTGGCGCGAGGCGGGAATGATGTCGTCGCGCAAGGCCTCGGCTTCCGCCCGGGCGGAGTTTATCTCCTGCCAACCGGCCACGAGGGCGGCTTTGGCCTGCAAAAGAGCGCTGCGCTCGTCGGCGCAGGCCTGTGTCTGGCGACTGCGGGCGGCGGCAATGGCCCCCTGATTGCGGTCGAAGAGGGGAAGAGGAACCGAAACCCCAAGGACCAGGGCCGTGTCATCGCTCTCGCGCAGATAGCGGGCACCGATGCCGAGATCCAGGTCGGGAATCCGACGGGCCTCCTCCAGGTGGACGGCCCGTCGGCGGCGCTCGCTCTCGGCGATCCGCCGGACGAACTGCGGGCTTTCGGTCAGACGCCTCTCCAGTTCGGCCTGATCCGGCAGGGGAGAGAGGCGCGACAGATCTCCGATCACCGGTCCGGAATCGGCTCCTTCGCGCCCCATCAAGGCGGCAAGGGCGCCGCGGGTCGCGACAAGATGGCCGCGGGCTTTGTCGCGGGCGACCTGCTGCTCGCGCAACTGAATGCGCGGCCGAATGGCTTCGGTTTCGGCACCTCGTCCGGCGGCTACGCGCTCCTCTACCGTGCCGAGCACCCGCTTTGCGAGATCGCCCATTTCTTCAGCAAGACGGAGACGCTCCTGCGCCTCAAGGACGGCGATGAAGGCGTCCGTCGTACGGGCAAGAAGATCGGTCTTGGCTAAAGCGAATTCATTTTGAGCGATGTTCGTCTCGGCCTCGGCCAGATGGCGCCGCAAAGAGCGCTTCTTGCCAAGCTCCAATGTCTGGCTGATCGAAAGCGTACTCTCTGCGGCGTCGGTCCCGGAGAACGGGCCGCTTCCGAAGACATTCTCAGCCTCGAAAGAAAGAAGAGGATTCCGACGCAGCCCGGCCTGCAGGGCTTCGGCCTCACGGGCGCGGATCTCCTGGGAATAGATTGCCAGCTCGGGATTGTGGAGTACCGCCAGGGACAGCGACTCGTGGAGAGTGAGCGCCCCGCTTATCTCTTCGTGGGGTGACGCGGCATTGGTAACTTCGGCTCGGGCCGATGCAGCGCCAGGTCCCGCAAGAAGGAGCAACAGGATCAGTGCCCCGAATACAGGCGCCGATGGACGACGAAATACGTCCGGCATGACGTAAAACCTCCGGAAAAATAGAATGGGGAGATGGTGGAGATTCCCGGCGGAACTATGCCGCGGGAAGGGAGTGGAGCGCCCGGGAGCGGGGGGGAAGGATCAATTCAGGAGGACGATCGTGCGC
>JACZKF010000534.1 GCA_014860175.1 Desulfuromonadales bacterium
CTCCTTGGCTCCAGAAGCCCCACCCGCCGGCTCAGGGGCCGGTTATTAAGATTCCAGCAGATTTGTGCCGGTCATCTCCGCCGGTTTTTCCATTCCCATCAAGGCGAGGATGGTGGGGGCGAGATCGGCCAGGATACCGTCCCGCAACCGGGCTTGCCGGCGGTCGGGGTCGACCAGAATCAGCGGCACCGGGTTGGAGCTGTGTGCGGTTTGCACCCCCCCCTTCTCGTCCACCATCTGTTCACAGTTGCCGTGATCGGAGGTCACCAGCAGACAGCCGCCGGCCGCCAGGACGGCGTCAACCACCCGCCCGACACAGGCATCGACCGTCTCCATGGCGGCCACCGCCGCCGCGATGATGCCGGTGTGCCCGACCATGTCGGGATTGGCGTAATTGAGCACCATCAGATCATAGCGCCCGGACTCGACCCGGCGGACCACCTCGTCGGTGACTTCCACGGCGCTCATGGCCGGCTTCAGGTCGTAGGTGGCGACCTCCTGGGGAGAAGGGATGAGGAGGCGGTCTTCCCCTTCGTAGGGAACTTCATTGCCGCCATTGAAGAAGAAGGTGACGTGGGCATACTTCTCCGTTTCGGCAATCCGCAGCTGGCGCCGGCCGGCCCGGGCCACCACTTCGCCCAGGAGGTTGGGGAGGGTTTCGGGGGGATAGGCGACCGGCAGGCGGAAAGTCTCGTCGTACTCGGTCATGCAGACGTAGCGCACCAGGGCGGGGCATTTCTGGCGGTCGAAGCCGGAGAAGCTGTCGGCGGTGAAGGCGCGGGTGAGTTCCCGGGCGCGGTCGGTGCGAAAGTTGAAGAAGATGACGGCATCTCCGTCGTCCACCGTCGCCAACGGCTCGCCGCTCCGGTGGATGACCCGCGGCTCGACAAACTCATCATTCTGCCCGGCCGCATAGGCGTGGTGAATCGCCTCCTCACTGCTGGCGACCGCGACCCCCTCCCCCTGGGTCAGGGCGCGATAGGCCTTCTCCACCCGCTCCCAGCGGTTGTCCCGATCCATGGCATAGTAGCGCCCCATGACCGTGGCGACCTGACCGACACCGATTTGGCGCAGCTTTTCCTCGAGTTGCACCAGATAGTCGATACCGCTGCGCGGCGGGGTGTCGCGTCCGTCCAGGAAGGGGTGAATGCAGACGCGGTCGAGTCCCTGCTCCCTGGCCAACTCGAGCAAGGCGTACAGATGGGTAGTGTGGGAATGGACCCCGCCGTCCGAGAGGAGCCCCAGCAGATGCAGCTTGCCACCGCTGCCCTTGACCAGGTCGATGGCGGCCAGGAACTCGGGGTTGCGGAAAAACTCCCCCTCCTCGATGCACTTACTGATGCGGGTAAGTTCCTGGTAGACGACGCGACCGGCGCCGATGTTGAGATGCCCCACCTCTGAATTCCCCATCTGCCCTTCCGGGAGCCCCACCGCCAGACCGCTGGCCTGCAGGCGCGACGAGGGGTAGTCGGCGAACAGCTGGTCGAGATGGGGGGTGCGGGCCAGACAGACGGCATTGGCTTCGCACTTCTCCTCGATCCCCCAACCGTCGAGGATGACCAGGGCGACGGGTCGCTTTATTGGCTCCATTCTTCCCTTTCTCCATGGTGAATTTCCCGCAGCTCCGGCGGCCGGGCGTTGGTCAGCAGCAGCCGGCTGGCCAGAGTCAGCGAGCCCCAGGTTCCGCAGTCGCCACAGCGGCTCTGCCATCCCGGGGTCGTGGCGCCACAGCTTTCACACTGATAGGTCAGCTGCGGGCGGTGATTCCCCCCCACCGCCTTTTTGTATTCGCTGATGGCTTCATCCAGGCGGTTGCGCCGCCGATGCGCCTCGGCGAGCAGGTAGTGCAGCTCAGGGAAGTCGACTCCGGCGCTCTCGACGGTGTAGAGCTGTTCCAGGGCCTCGTCGACCATCTCCAGCCGCAGGCAGAGCTTACCAAAGAAGAGGCGCAGCATCAGGTCATCCCCCTTTTCCAGCAGGGCGCTGCGGTAAAAACCGAGCAGAGTGGCCGGATCCTCGACGGCCACGTAGAGATCCTCAAGGCGGGAGAGAAAGATGCTTCTGCCAAGCTCCCGGTAGCCGGTCTGCCAGACGTTGGCCGCCTCGGCGGTCCGGTTCTGGGCCTGGTAGGCATCTCCGAGGGTGACCCGGGCGGGGACGAAGGCCGGCGCCTCCTTGCTGATCTCCTTGCACTCGTTGATGGCCTGCTCGCTGTTGCCGGCCGCCAGTTCGAGCTGGGCTACTTCATAGCGCAAGTAGTGCAGCTTCTCCTTCTCCTCCTCATGGCGGCGGGTGCCGGAGGAGGCCTTGATCAGCCGCTTCTGCAGCTCCAGCGCCTCTTTCCAGTCGTTGCGGCGAATCTGCAGATCCCGCAGGCTGCGCAGGGCCCGGCGGTTGTCCCCTTCGATCACCAGGATCTCCTGATTGACCCGCATCGCCTCCTCGCTCCGGCCGGTCTCCTCGTAGGTGGCCGCCAGCTTGAACAGCACCTCCAGGCTGCGCGGGTCGAGAGAACGCGCCCGCTGCAGCACGGTTATCCCCTCCTGCGGATCCCCCTCCTGGACATGGACGGTGGCCAGGGCAATGTAGGTTTCGAGCCGGGAAGGGTCGCGATCAAGGGCTCTTTGCAGCTGCGCATGGGCTTTTTTCAGATCGCCGGAGAGCAGCCGCAGCACCCCTTCGCGATAGATAACGGCGACTTCCCTCCCCCGTTTCTCCTCCCGGTCCCGCTTCCAGTGTTTGAGCAGGTGGCTCACCGTCGTATAGAGGTGGGCCAGATACCCAAGAATGAGACCGAGCACGATACAACCGATGACAATGATGGCGACGGAAAAGGTGACCGACTGGTCGGGGAGGTAGTAGACCGTGATCTCCTGGGGGTTGAGGCCGGAGAAATAGAGAAAGGAGACCAGAAAGAGAATGATCAGCAGCAAGAAGGCCATGACGGTCATTGTCGTCTCCCGGGCAGTGCCCGCAGGTCAGAAACAGGCTACTCGCCGAATTTTTCTATTTCCGTCTTGCAGTCGATGCAGTACCGGGAGAAGGGACGCACCTGCATCCGGCGCGGCTCGATCTGCTCCTCGCAGCGCAGACAGATGCCGTATTTCCCCAACCCCACCCGCTCCAGGGCAGCATCGATGTCCCGAATTTTTTGCCGTTGGACTTCGTTCAGGTTGAGCAGGACATCTCGGTGGTAGGTATTAGCCGACATATCGCCGATATCGGCCACGCCATCCTGCCCCAGCTCCTTGGCCGCCGCCAGAGACTCATTCACCTCCAGCAGCACCTCCTTGCGGAGCTGCAGCAGGCGCTCCCGGGCCGCCGCCAGTTGCTGTTCCTCCATCTGGTTCCTCCTCCCCCGCCAGTCAGCGGGTCAGCGATTGTGATACGGTTCGTTGCGCAAGATAGTCAGGCCGCGGTAGAGCTGCTCCAGCAAGATCAGCCGGGCCATCTGGTGCGTGAAAGTCATGGGAGAGAGGGAAAGGAGCAGGTTGCTGCGCTGGCGCACCGACTCGCTCAGGCCGTAGGGGCCACCAAGAATCCAGCACATGGCCGACGTCCCTTCGACCATGTGCCGCCCGAGCAACGCCGAAAGCGCTTCCGAGGCGACTGCGTTCCCCCGCTCCTCAAGACCGACGACGAAAGCGCCGGCCGGGATTTTTGCCAGCAGCCGCTCCCCTTCACCTTCCCGCAGCAGCCTCGGGTCGGGCTTGCGCCCGCCGGGCTCTTCCTTCATTTCCACGATCTCCAGGGGGAGATAGCGGCGGATGCGGCTGGTGTACTCTTCGACCCCTTGCTGAAGCCAGGGCTCCGAGACCCGGCCGATGCAGACCAGGCGCAACTTCACTGGTGGGCGGCCCGGCGCTCCCAGTGGTATTCGTCAGGGATGTCGACTTCGGCCGCTTCGCTCCAGAGACCGTCCAGGTCATAGAAATCACGAACCGGTTCCTGGAAGACGTGGACCATCACGTCGCCATAATCGATCAGCACCCAGCGCCCTTCCTTCATCCCCTCCACCGCCAGAGGCGGGGTGGCATGCTCCTTTTTCAGCCCGAGACGCACCGCTTCCGCCACCGCCTGGACCTGGCGGTCGGAGCGGCCGGAGGCCAGCAGCAGGTAATCGGTTATGGAAGACAGTCCCTGAACTTCCAGGACACGGACCTTGAAGGCTTTTTTCTCCAAGGCATAAGCAGCGCAGATCAATGCGCGTTCTTTCGACTGCAATGGTTTAGGCCCTTTCCGCCCCCCGATAGAGGGCGTGGGTAATGAGGTACTGTTCAACGGCAGATGGCACCAGATAGCGGATGGAGCGCCCTTCGGCCAGCAGCCGGCGGATGCCGGTGGAGGAGATGCCCAGCAGCCTCTCTTCCAGAAAAACCACCGATCTTCCGCTACGATGGAGCAATTTCTCAAGCGGTTTATCGTAACAGAACTCCCCCCTGATGGCAACGGGGAGGAGTTCTTGCGGGTCGCCGACCTCCACCCCCGGACGCGCCGCCACCACCAGATTGGCAAGCTCGAACAGGCGCTGGTAGTCCTTCCACAGATGCAGGTCGCGAAAAGAGTCCATGCCGATGATGAAGAACAGTTCGTCCTGGGGATTTTCCTGCTGCAGGATCTCCAGGGTATGGACCGAATAGCTTTTCCCCTCACGGCGCGCTTCCAGGTCGGAGACGGCAAAGGCGGCGTTGCCGGCAATGGCCGCCTGCACCATGGCCAGACGGTGGGCGAAGGGGACCGCCTCGGCCACCTCTTTGTGCGGCGGCGTGGCGGCCGGGATGAACAGCACCCGGTCGAGAGTGCAGCTCTCGCGCACCTCTTCGGCAATGCGCAGATGCGCCAGGTGAATCGGGTTGAAAGTGCCGCCCAGTATCCCGGTGCGCATCAGAACGATGCGCCGCTGAAATTTTGAATTTTGAATTTTGAATTTTCAATTGAATTCAAAATTAAGAATTCAAAATTCAAAATTGCTCTTTTCACTGCCTTATCTGCCCTTCCCCGAAGACGATGAACTTGCGGGTGGTGAGGTCTTCCAGCCCCATCGGGCCGAAGGAGTGCAGCTTGGTGGTGGAGATGCCGATCTCCGCCCCCAGACCGAGCTGGTTGCCGTCGGCGAAGCGGGTGGAGGCGTTGACCAGCACCGTACTCGAGTTTACTTCCCGCACGAAACGTTGGGCGCTGGCATAGTCGCGGGTGACGATCGCCTCGGTATGCAGCGAGCCGTACTGCTGGATATGGGCGATGGCCTCGTCCAGGTCGTCGACCACCCTGACCGCCAGGATCAGCTCCAGATATTCGGCCCCCCAGTCGTCCTCAGAAGCCGGCTCGACCCCGGGAGCGAATTCCCGGGTCACCGGGCAGCCGCGCACCTCGACCCCTTTTTGCCGCAAGGCGCCGGCAATGCGGGGGACGAAAATCTCGGCGATATCCTTGTGGATCAGCAGCGTTTCCATGGCGTTGCAGACCCCGGGGCGCTGCACCTTGGCGTTGAGGCAGATGCGTTCGGCCATCTCGAAATCGGCATCGGCATCGATGAACACGTGGCAGACCCCTTTGTAGTGTTTGATCACCGGGATGCGCGAATTTTCACTGACAAAGCGGATCAGCCCTTCCCCGCCACGGGGGATGATCAGGTCGATCTCGTCCTCCAGCTTCAACAGCTCCAGCATCGCCTGCCGGTCGGGGGTTGCAAGCACCTGCAGGGCCGCCGACGGCAGCCCCATCGCCTCCAGCGACCCCTTGAGCAGCTTGCCGATGGCGGCATTGGAGTGCAGCGACTCGGAGCCACCGCGCAGGATCACCGCATTACCGCTCTTCAGACAGAGTCCGGCGGCATCGGCGGTCACATTGGGGCGCGATTCGTAGATGATGCCGATCACCCCCAGGGGGATGCGCATCCTGCCTACCTGCAGACCGTTGGGCCGACGCCACATGCCGGTGATCTCCCCCACGGGGTCCGGCAAGGCCGCCACTTCCCGCAGAGCCTCGGCCATGGCCGCGATGCGCTTGTCATCGAGCAGCAGCCGGTCGATCAGGGGGGCGGCCATCCTCTTGTCGTGGGCGGCGACAATGTCACGCTCATTGGCGGCGAGCAGCGCCTCCGTCGCCTTCTCCAGGTCGGCGGCCATGTGCCGCAGCAGGTCGTCCTTGACCTGGGAGGAGAGGGTGGCGACGACCCGGGAGGCTTTCTTGGCTTCGCGGGCGAGAGTGAGCATGTCGGCTGCGATGGTCATGGTTTCCTCATCCGACCGATCCGATCCGACCGATCCGACCGATGCTGTTTATTTTTTTAACACCAGGTTGTCGCGATGGACGATTTCGTCCCCATATTTATAGCCGAGGATCTTCTCGATTTCCGAAGTTTTCTTCCCCATGATCCGCAGCAGTTCGGACAGGGAGTAGTTGATGACCCCCTTGGCGAACTCGACGCCGCTCTGGTCGCACAGGCGCACCGCATCGCCGCGGTCAAATCCCCCCTCGACGCCGTTGATCCCCGAGGGGAGCAGGCTGCGCCCCATCTCCATCAGCGCCCGCTTGGCCCCGTCGTCGACAAACAGTTTGCCCCGCGGCTTCTTGGTGAAGGCGATCCAGTGCTTCTTGGCCGCCATCCGGTCGATGGCGGGGAGGAAGTAGGTCCCCAGCTCCTCGCCGTCGAACAGGCGGGGCAGCACGTTCGGCAGGCGACCGTTGACGACCACCGTTGCGACTCCGAACAGGGCCGCTTTTTTCGCCGCCTTGAGCTTGGTGGCCATGCCGCCGGTACCGAGGGAGTTGACGGTGTCACCGGCCATCGCCTCGATCTCCTCGGTGATCTTCTCCACCACCGGCACCAGTTGTGCCCGCGAGTCGTGTCTCGGGTCACGGTCGTAAAGGCCGTCCACATCCGAGAGGATCACCAGCAGATTGGCTTCCACCAGATTGGTGACCAGAGCCGAAAGATTGTCGTTGTCGCCAAAGCGGATTTCGTCGACGACCACCGTATCGTTTTCGTTGATCACCGGCAGCACCTTGTGCTCCAGCAGCGTCATCAGAGTATTGCGGGCATTGAGGTAGCGGCGCCGGTTGGCCAGGTCGTCGCGGGTGAGCAGAATCTGGGCGGCGGTAATTCCGGCGGGGCGAAGGGCCTCCTTGTAGGAGCGCATCAGCCGGCTCTGACCGATGGCGGCCGCCGCCTGCTTGAGGGGAATGGTTTGCGGGCGTCCGACGATGCCGAGAGCCCCCTTGCCGGCGGCCACTGCTCCCGAGGAGACGAGAACCACTTCGTATCCGCGCCGGCGCAGCTCGCCGATGCCGTGGGCCACCGACTCGATCATCGCCAGGTCGAGCCCCTGGTCATCGGAGATGACACCGCTGCCGACCTTGATGACCACTCGCCGGACCGCCGTGAAGATTGTTTTACGCATCATCGAAATTTCGAGGAAGTTGTGAGAATTTCATGAGAAATCGGCCGCTATGGTACATCGCGCCAGCCCCCTTGTCAAGCCTCGGGCGAATCGGTTGCGGGCTCCTCGGAGCGCCAGAGAATACCGGCGATGGCATGGAGCAGGGCCGGAACCCCTTCACCGGTAACCGCCGAGATCGGAAAAACGGTCAGCCCGCGACCGGCAAAGGCCTCGGTGACCTCCGGGGCCAGCTGCCGGACTTCAGTGAGGTCCATTTTGGTCAGGACCACCAGCTGCGGTTTCTGCCGCAGCAAGGGATTGTGCTGCTCCAGTTCATGGTTGATCAGGTCGAAATTCTCCAGCGGATCGCCGCTCTGCAGGGGGGAGGTGTCAACCAGGTGGAGAAACAGATCGGTGCGCTCGACGTGCTTGAGGAAGCGGGTCCCGAGCCCGTGCCCTTCGCTGGCCCCCACGATCAGACCGGGGATATCGGCCATGACAAAAGAGCGGTAGTCGCCATAGCGCACCACCCCGAGGTTCGGCACCAGAGTGGTGAAAGGGTAATCGGCGATTTTTGGCCGGGCGGCCGAGACGGCACTGATCAGGGTCGATTTGCCGGCATTGGGGAAGCCGACCAGGCCGACATCCGCCAGCAGCTTGAGCTCCAGGCGCAGCCAGCGCTCCTCACCGGGGATCCCCGGCTGAGTGTGACGAGGCGCCCGGTTGGTCGAGGTGGCAAAGCGGGCGTTGCCGCGGCCGCCACGGCCGCCGCGCAGCAGCACCAGCTGCTGCCCCGGCTCGGTCAGGTCGGCCAAGATCTCCCCGGTCTCCTCGTCGCGCACCAAAGTCCCGGGGGGGACCCGCAGCTGCATCGACTCCCCGTTTTTGCCGTGCATGTTCTTGCCGCGGCCATGTTCGCCGTTGCCGGCCTTGTAGTGCTGACGGTAACGCAGGTCGAGCAGCGTCCCGAGCCCCGGATCGACCTCGAGGACGATATCACCGCCATCGCCGCCGTCGCCGCCGTCGGGGCCGCCCAGAGGGATAAATTTCTCCCGCCGGAAAGAGAGGCAGCCGCGCCCCCCATTGCCAGCTTTGGCATAAATTTTTACTTCATCGACAAACTGCATGCTTTATTCCTCGGTTCTGGGGTCGGAGGGCTCCCCCGCCAACCGGCGTTCAGCTGCCAGCCAGCGAAACACCCCGACGCCGATATATAAGGCTCCCACAGTCTCCATCGCTTCTTCCCAGAAGAGCTGTGAAGGTTTATCCAGGGGGAAAATTTTCTGGTCAAAGAAGGAGCCGAGCAGATAAAGACACCCCCCGAGCAGCAACGTCCACCCCCAGTGGGAGTGCAGCCCCTGCCTCGCCCAGCTGCCGAGGTGGCGCCAATTTCTTGCTGCGGCAACCAGGACCGCCAGCCACAACAGTCCGAGCAGCAGGTCGCGCCCGTCGCCGTCGCCCATGTAGATCAGCCAGCCGGGGAGATCGAAGCGATCGACCTCAAGCTCCCGCAACAGGATGGAGAGGAGGGCAACGCCGATAAAAAAACCGGGCCACCGCCGCTCTCCCCGTCGCCATTGCGGGCTTCTGGCCAGCAGCGCCAGCAGGGCGACCGCCAGCAAGATGGCCTGCAGACTCTCCAACACCCCGTTCTCCCGGGCAATTCCCGGCAGAACCAAAGAGAGCCCCCACAACAGCAACAGCAGGGCGCCAGAGACGGGAAGCATGATTCTGAGAAAACCGGACATGGTTTTCAGGAAGCGGTCCTACCGCGACCGGCCCACGAAGAGCCGGCGCTCGAAAACAAAAGCCCGAAGTTCACCGGGAACCTCGGGCTTTGTGCTTGGGTCGGCGGTAACGCGATCAGGCGGCGTAGACGCTGACTTTCTTCTTGTCCCGGCCTTTGCGCTCGAACTTCACCACTCCGTCCACCAGGGCAAACAGGGTGTAGTCCTTACCGCAACCGACATTGGTGCCGGGGTGGACAGTGGTTCCGCGCTGGCGGATCAGAATCGAGCCGGCAGTCACCTTCTCGCCGCCGAACCGCTTTACGCCCAGGCGCTTGCCGGCGCTGTCACGGCCGTTTCTCGAGCTGCCCATGCCTTTTTTGTGGGCCATGGTGGTCTCCTTACGCTTGAATGCCCGTAATCTTCAGGCGAGTGATAGGCTGACGGTGTCCATACATCTTACGATAGGTCTTGCGCCGCCGGGAGTGGAAAACAAGGATCTTCTTGTCCTTGTCCTGCTCCACGATGCGGGCCACAACCTTCGCGCCTGGCAGAAGAGGTGTTCCGATTTTTACCTCTTCACCGCCGACCATGAGGACCTCGCTCAGCTCGATGGTATCGCCCACCGCGCCCTCGATCTTCTCGACCTTCAACAGGTCGCCTTCGGAAACTTTGTACTGTTTACCTCCGGTCTTAATCACCGCGTACATGTGAATCTCACCTCGCTCTCAAAAAACTATTATTACCGGTAACGGGGCACTATAGTCACCCGAACGCCCCTTGTCAAGAGGAAAGGTCAGCCGCGGAAAGTCACCCCACCACCAGCTCGAACTGCTCCAGGTGGAAGCCGGGACGGGCGGTGACCGCGATCTGTTTGCCGAAACGCTGCTCCAACTCCTCCAGACTGCCGCGCTCGTCGTCGAACAGCAGGGCGGCGACATCGGGATGCATCTGCAAGGTAATTCGCTCACCGGGCAGGTCGCGGATCTCCCGCCGCAGTTCACGGAAGATTTCGTAAGCCATGGTGATGCGGCTCTTCACGTAGCCCTTCCCCTCGCAGTAGGGGCACGCCTCGCACAGGGTGCGACCGATACTCTCGCGCACCCGCTTGCGGGTCATCTCCACCAGTCCGAGCTCGGAGATCTTCAGGATGTTGGTCTTGGCCTTGTCCTGTTTGAGCACCTCTTCCAGCGCCGAGTGCACCTTTTCCCGGTGCGCCTCCTTCTCCATGTCGATAAAATCGATGATGATCAGGCCGCCGAGATTGCGCAGCCGCAGCTGGTAGGCGATCTCCTTCACCGCCTCCAGATTGGTTTTGAGGATGGTGTCTTCCAGATTGTGCTTGCCGACGAAGCGGCCGGTGTTGACATCGATGGCGGTAAGCGCCTCGGTCTGCTCGATGATGATGTAGCCGCCGCTCTTCAGCCAGACTTTGCGCCCCAGAGCCCGGGCGATCTCCACCTCCAGGCCAAAGGCGTCGAAGATCGGCTCGTCGTCCTCGGACAGTTCGATGCTGTACCGCAGCTTGGGCATGAAGGTGCCGATGAAGCGGACGATCTTGTCGTACTCGACCTGGGAGTCGACGACGATCCGGGCGACCTCCTCGGTGAGAATGTCGCGCAGCACCTTGCTGGTGACGTCGAGATCGGAATGGATCAGCGCCGGGGCGCCGCGGGTCTCCCGCCGGCGGGAGATTTCCTGCCACAGCCCGACCAGGAAGTCGAGATCGCTGCGCAGGTCTTCCTCACTCTTCCCTTCGGCGGCGGTGCGGACGATGAAGCCGCTGCCGCGAGGGCGGATGCGCTCCATGAGTTCGCGCAGTCTCCCCTTCTCCTCTTCATTTTCGATCCGGCGGGAGATCCCCACATGATCGACCGTCGGCATCAGCACCAGATGCCGCCCCGGGAGGGAAATATGGGAGGTGATGCGGGCCCCCTTGGTACCGATCGGCTCCTTGGCCACCTGCACCAGCAACTCCTGCCCTTCCTGCAGCAGGTCTTCGATGGGCGGCAGCGGTGGCCGCTCGGCCTCTTCGCCGGCAACGGGGTGGGGGCGGCCCTCCTCGATGAACTGCTCCACCGCCTCCATTTCGTCGAGGACGTCGGCCACATAGAGAAAAGCCGCCTTCTCCAGGCCGATGTCGACAAAGGCGGCCTGCATTCCGGGGAGGACGCGGATCACCTTCCCCTTGTAGATGTTGCCCACAATCCCCCGTTCCCGGCTGCGCTCGATATACAGCTCCGCAATATGGCCGTTTTCCAGCAGGGCCACCCGGGTTTCGTGGGAGGTGGTGTTAATGACCAGTTCCTTGGTCATGTCAACCTCCGAAAAGCTGAATTTTTATTCAAAAAAAAGCGAGTAAGTTGATTTAGCGAGCTGGCTCTCTCTGCTCCGCGCCGATCGGACCGATCGGTCGGATCGGACCGATCGGTCCGATCGAAAGCAACCTTGGGCGCGAAGAGAACTACCCGAGCGTCACCGCCGTCTTGCGGATGCGCAGCTCCCGCACCGCCTCGGTCGACAGGCCGAGGAGCCAGGCCGTAATCGGCACCGGACTCCCCCGGCGCAGCGCGATCCGCAGGCTCCCCTCTTCCAGCCGGAGGTCGGTGACGTCCGGGCGCAGATCGATGGCGACCGCCTTACCGTGCTTCTCCCGGGTGGTGGGGAGACTCTGCAAAGAGAGGAATTCGGTGACCCGCGCGGGCAGTTCGGCCGGGACGGCGGCCGGCAGCAGCACCTGCCAGTGCGATTCCTTTATGCTAACAGAGGGGGAAGGGGTCTGCCAGGGGACCGCCTCCCCTTCAACGACCCGAAAACCGGCCGGCAGCTCGGCGTTGAGCGCGGCGACCGTTTCCGCCCCCCCCCAGGGGCGGTAGAGTTCGAAGTCGAGAATCTCGGCCTCGCTCTCCACCCCGGTCGGCAGGGCATCCGGGAAAGAGATCCGCGGCGCCGGGTGAAAACCGCCCGAATAGCGCACCGGCAGACCGGCACGACGCGCCGCCCGGTGCACCACGGTCATGAACTCCAGATGGGTGACAAAGCGGGCGGCACCGTCCTTGCGCAGGCGCAGCCGCACCTTGTAGCGATCCTCCGCCGCCGGTTCGGGCTCCGCAGCCGCCTCCGGGAGGTGGATCTCGTCCCGGTCGGCAAGGCGCATGCGCAACTGGTCGAAATCACACACCCCGCAGCCGGTGCAGCCGTCGCGGCAGTCGGCCGTCGGCTCGCCGGTCACCGCCCGGCGCCGCTCGGCCAGGAAATAGGCCTTGGGGACACCGCAGTCGAGATGATCCCAGGGGAGGATCTCCTCCTCATCGCGCTGGCGCAGGTACCAGCTCGGGTCGAGGCCGGCGGTGGCAAAAGCGTCCTGCCAACGCTCGAAGTCGAAATGCTCGCTCCAGCCATCGAAGCGGCAGCCGGCATCGACGGCCGCCTCCAACACCCGACCCAGGCGCCGGTCGCCGCGGGCAAACACCCCTTCGAGGAAGGAGAGCTGCGCGTCGTGCCATTTGAAATTCAGCCGCCGGGGACGCAGCCCCTCGCGCAGCCGCTGTTGGCGGCGGCGGGTCTCGGCGATGCCGATCTGCGCCTCCCACTGGAACGGGGTGTGCGCCTTGGGGACGAAGGTGGAGACGGCGACGTTGACGTCGTTGCCGCCGGCCGTCCCTTTGCCGCTGCGCTTGACCCGGGCCGCCAGCTCGACAATGGCATCGAGGTCGGCGTCGGTCTCCGTCGGCAGGCCGGTCATGAAGTAGAGCTTGATCAGGCGCCAGCCGAGACTATAAGCGGCGCCGGTGGCGGCCAACAGATCCTCTTCGGTGATCCCCTTGTTGATCACCTGGCGCAGCCGCTCGGTCCCCGCCTCCGGGGCGAGGGTGAAACCGGTCTTGCGGACTTTCTTGATCTCCTCCATCAGCTCCGGGGTCAGTGAACCGACCCGCAGGCTGGGGAGGGAGACCGCCACCCGATCGGCGGCATGCCGGGCCATCAGCGCCTTGAGCAGCGGCTCCAGACAGCCGTAATCGCCGGTGGAGAGCGACAGCAGGGAGATCTCCTCGTAGCCGCTCGAAGCCAGTGCCTGCTCGACCAGTTCGGCCACCTTATGCGGCGAGCGCTCGCGCACCGGCCGGTAGAGGTAGCCTGCCTGGCAGAAGCGGCAGCCGCGGGTACAGCCGCGGGCGATCTCCACCGAGACCCGGTCATGCACGGCTTTCATAAAGGGGATTATGGGGGCCGCCGGGTAGGGGGCGCTCTCCAGGTCGTGCAGAAACCGTCGGCGCACCCGCTCCGCTCCGGGGCGCAAGGGGTGAATGGCGGCGATCCGACCGTCCTGGAGGTGGTCGACGGCATAAAAAGAAGGGACATAGACCCCCTCGATGGCCGCCAGCCGCTCCAGCAGGGCGGCGCGCCCTTCTCCGGCGCGCTTGGACTCCCGCACGGCGGCCGCCAGCTCGACTACCGCCTCCTCGCCGTCGCCCAGCACTGCGGCATCGATGAAATCGGCCAGCGGTTCCGGATTGAAGGCGCAGGGACCGCCGACCACAATCAGCGGCTGATGTTCATCGCGGGCCTCGCGCCGGCGCGCAATGCCGGCCAGATCGAGCATGTTGAGGAGGTTGCTGTAGGAAAGTTCGTACTGCAGAGTAAAGCCGATGATGTCGAAGCTGGCCAGGGGGCGCCCGCCGTCGTGGGAGAGCAGCGGGGCGCCGGCGCCGCGCAGGTGCTCTTCCATATCCGGCCAAGGAGCATAGACCCGCTCGGCGGCCGTCCATTCCAGGCCATTGAGGACATGGTAGAGGATGGCGAAGCCGAGATGGCTCATCCCTACTTCGTAAACGTCAGGAAAGGCGAGGGCGAAATTGACCTCCACCTGGGTGGGGTCTTTGCGGATGCTCCCCGGCTCGCCTCCCAGATAGCGGGAGGGGCGACTTACCCGGGACAGAAACTTCTCTAGGCTCATGGATGAATGACTTCCGGAATCTATTGGGGGAAAAGAGGAAAGATAGCATGGAACCCGGTCGCGGCTCAACTCAGTTTGTCGCCAGGC
This sequence comes from Desulfuromonadales bacterium, assembly GCA_014860175.1. GTDB lineage: Bacteria > Desulfobacterota > Desulfuromonadia > Desulfuromonadales > JACZKF01 > JACZKF01. The sequence continues at coordinate 14,154 of JACZKF010000534.1, forward strand.
GGCGATCATGCTATTCTGGTTCTTTTGAAAGGAGCGCCCCTTGCCCCCGTTGACCCAGTGCCAGACTGACCTGCACGTCCATACCGTCGCTTCCGGCCATGCCTACAGCACCGTTGAAGAGATCGCCCGGGAGGCGGCCCGCCGACAGCTGCGACTGGTCGGCCTCACCGACCACGGCCCCGGGCTCCCCGGCGGCCCGCATCTCTACCATTTTCGCGCCCTGCGCTTCATCCCCCCGGTTCTGCATGGGGTGCGCCTGCTGCGCGGTGTGGAGGCCAATATCACCGCCCCGGGGGAGCTCGACCTGCCGCAGGACGTCCTCGACACTCTCGATCTGGTGCTGGCCGGCTTCCACGAAGGGTGCGGCTTTGACGCCCGGGGGGAGAAGGCCAATACGGCAGCGGTGCTGCGACTGATGGAGCGACCGGAGGTGAAGGTGATCGTCCATCCGGGCAACCCCAACTTCCCCCTCGACTACCCGGCGCTGGTACGGCAGGCGGCGGCCACCGGCACCGCCATGGAAATCAACAACTCCTCCTTTACCCTCAGCCGCCACGGCAGCGAGGGGAACTGCCACACCATCGCCCGGCTCTGCGCCCGGCTCGGCGCGCCGGTGGCCTTGGGGAGCGATGCCCACATTGCCCAAGGGGTAGGGGAATTCGAGGCGGCTCTGGAAGCGCTGCGCCAGGCCGAACTCCCGGCTGACCAGGTGGTGAACCGGACCCTCGAATCAACCCTGGCTTTTCTCGGCCTGGCGGAGTGATCGATGACCGAAAAACCGTACGAGCCGACCATTTTGCCCCCCGAACCTCCAGCCCCGACCGCCGCCGAAGAGCGCTCCTGGGCCATGGCCTGCCACCTGGCCGGTTTTCTCTTCTATTTCTTCCCTTTCGGCCACATTTTCGGACCGCTGGCGATCTGGCTGCTGCGGGGCGAGAAATATCCGCTGGTCAACGACCAGGGGAAAGAAGTCCTCAATTTCCAGATTTCCGTCACCCTCTACCTGGTGGTCTCGGCCATTTTGGCTCTGGCAGTCATCGGCTTCGTGCTGATGGGGCTGCTGGCGCTGTTTCATTCCATCGTGATGATCGTGGCCGCCGTTCGCGCCAAAGGGGGAGAGCGCTACCGCTACCCGCTGACGATCCGGTTCATCAAGTAGCTGCTTCAGTTTCCCTTGCCAAAGAGGGGCATTTCGGCTAAAAAAGCGCGAGCTCAAAATTTATCGGGAGAGGCCGCATGGAGAAGCTGTTCAAGGGGATTGTCGAGTTCCAGCAGGAGGATTTCGAGAGACACCGCGATCTTTTCCGCCAGCTTGGCCGCCGGCAGAAGCCGCATACCCTGTTTATCGGCTGCTCCGACTCGCGAGTCGTGCCGAACCTGATCACCAAGACTCACCCCGGCGAACTCTTCGTCGTGCGCAACATCGCCAATATTGTCCCTCCCTACCGGGTGACCGAGGAGTATGTCTCCACCACCTCGGCCGTCGAATATGCGGTGCTGGCCCTCGGGGTCGATACCATCGTCGTCTGCGGCCACTCCAACTGCGGCGGCTGCGCCTCCCTGCACGCCTCGTCAGAAGAGCTCAACCATCTCCCGCACGTACGCAAGTGGCTGGAAGTTTCCCGGGAAGTGCCGGGACGGGTCGCCCGGCGCCTGGCCGGGGTCGACTCGCCCGAGGCGCGCGAGTGGCTCACCGAGCAGATCAACGTCACCGTCCAGATGCGCAATCTCCTCACCTACCCCTATGTCGCCGAGAAGTTCGAACGCGACGAACTGAGGATTCTCGGCTGGCACTACATCATCGAGACCGGCGAGATCTACAACTACAACCCCCAGACCCTGCGCTTCGAACTGATCGCTTAGGGAACTGTCGCGGGTCCCGAAATCCAGAATCGAGAATTCAGAATCCAGAATCTTCGCCCCGGATCCGGGACTGGATTAATAAGGCGCCGCGGGTGAAGACTTCCGGCGGGAAACCGAGGGCGGCCTTGAGGGCGACATCGCGGTCCCAGGGGTTGGTCAGCCGGGCGATCTCCCGCCGCTGGCTGGCGGTAAGGGCGAAGGGGAAATACCAGGGGGAGACCAGGCGGGTGTTGATGAGCGGGAAATCGGTGCCGTATAGAAGCCGGTCATGGACCTCGGTCCGCCGCAGCAGCCGGGGGAGATAGCGCAGCTTGTTCAGCTGGGTCAGGCTGGAGATATCGGTATAGAGGTGGGGGTAGACGGGAAGCATGGCGAGCAGCCGCAGCATGTTGTCCTCCCCCTGGCTGCGGCCGGTGGTGGCGGCATGAGCGGCGATGACCGTCACTCCGAGCTCGAGGGGGAGGCGCAGGCGCTGCGGGTCGCCCAGCTCCGGGTGGGAGGTGGTGAAGGAGCGCTCAGCACCGGTGTGCACCAGCAGCGGCAGCCCGAGCTCCCCCAGCCGGCGGTAGAAGGGGGTGCAGCGGGGGTCGGCCGGGTCGATCTGCTGGATGGCCGGCAGCCATTTGATCAGGACGGCGCCGTCGGCCGCCGCCTGTTCGAGCCGCGCCAGAGCGTCGTGACGCAGCGGATTGACACTGGCTCCGTAGAAGAGCTGCGGGTAGCTGGCCGCCGCCCGGACGAACCGGTTGGGGACGTAGACCTCGGTGCGCTCCAGATCGAGCTCCCCGCGGCTGTCGACGACGCCATCGAGGGCGAGAAGGACCCCGCCGGCGACCCACTGCGACGCCGCGATCGTCTCCGCCACCCGGCGCACGACCAGGGCGTCCCCCTGGCGGGCCAACTCGCCGACGGTGACGCCGAAGGCCCGCAGATAGATGCCGTAGCGCCAGTTCCTCAGCAGCCGGGGCGAGACATGGCAACCGCTGGCGCCGGCACCGATGCCGGCCACATGGACATGAAGGTCGATGATGGGGGGAGACGGCACTCCGGTACCCGCCAGGAAGGCTGCTCCCGGCGCCGCTTCAGCCATCGCGGTCGCCCATGCCAAAGGGGGCGAACTGCTCGCGCAGCCGCTCCTCCGGATTCTGCTCGAAAAACTCTTCCCGGGTGAAACAGAAGCGGTAGTTGGCGCAGTAATCGAGCAGCAGCCGATAGGCGGCATTGACCTGCCGGATCTGCTCGGTGTCCCCTGCGCCGAGATCGGGGTGGTGGCGCTTGACCAGCAGACGGTGGCGCGCCTTGATCTCCCTGAGGGTGGCGCGAAGGGGCAGGTTGAAGATCTGCAGAGCCTGCTGAAGATCCTGATGACGCATCTTTTCTCCCCACGGAAAACTTCCGGATTTTTCAGACTATAAATCAGCCCACCAGCGGCGGGAAGGGATTTTTCATCTCGACTGATCACACTTATAGTAATTTTTACCTTGACTTGTTAATCATAAGGGATAAAGATTTACTTACTTTATCGAAACCCATAGCGGGAGGATGCCATGGAAGACCTGTGGAAGCTGCGTGAAATGGGATACCGGATCGATGAGGTTGCCGACCGGGCCGAATACGACCGGCTGATCAAGCGCTTCCACGCCGAGGAGCAGAAAGAGAACCTGCACAACCTGCTGTACGGCGAGGGGAAAATTCCCCACCCTCCATTTGCCGCCGGCAACGGCCAGAAAAAGTAGTCTCACCCGCTGACCCCACCCGCTGCCGCTTCACTGCGCGCGTCGTCCTGCTCCCCCTCCCCGCGGCAAATCCCTTGCCTGCCTAATCTCCTGTGTGCTAGATTTCCGGATCTTCGCCATCTCTCATCCTGGGAAGGAGTTTCCCCCGTGGACCTTCAAGTCGTCCCCCTTACTGAACGCAAACCCCACATCGAAGACGAATCGACACTGGTCTTTGGCAAACGGTTCACCGACCGGATGTTTATCATGGAGTACGATGCCGGGCAGGGATGGCACAGCGCCCGCATCACCCCCTACGCCCCTTTCGTTCTCGATCCGGCGGCTCTGGTCCTGCACTATTCCCAGGAAATCTTTGAAGGGCTCAAGGCGTTTCGCCGCCCGGACGGCTCCGTTGCGCTGTTTCGCCCTCTTGACAACATTCTGCGCTTCAATCGCAGCGCCTGGCGGATGTGCATGCCGGAGGTCGACCCGCAGTTCTTCCTGCAGGCGATGAAGGAGCTGGTGCGGCTGGAAGCCGACTGGGTGCCGCGCAGCGAGGGGACCAGCCTCTATATCCGGCCGACGATGATCGCCACCGAGCCGGTGCTGGGGGTGAAGCCTTCGAGCAAATACCTCTGCTACATCATCCTGTCGCCGGTCGGCGCCTACTATTCCGGGGGGTTCAAGCCGGTCAAGATCTGGATCTCCGACCAGTACGTGCGCTCTGCCCCCGGCGGCACCGGCGAAGCGAAGACCGGCGGCAACTATGCCGCCAGCCTGCGGGCCGCCATGGAAGCGGCGGCCAAGGGGTTCGACCAGGTCCTGTGGCTCGATGCGGTGCACCGCAAATATGTCGAGGAAGTGGGGAGCATGAATATCTGCTTCCTCTACGACGGCAAGATCATCACCTCCCCCCTGGGCGGCACCATTCTCGACGGCATCACCCGCCGCTCCATCCTCACCCTGGTGCGGGAGTTGGGGTACGAGATCGAGGAGCGGGCGCTGAGCATCGACGAGATCATCGAGGGGGCGGCCAGCGGCCGGCTGCAGGAAGCCTTCGGCACCGGCACCGCCGCCGTCGTCTCGCCGGTCGGTCAGTTCACTTTCCAGGACCGAACGGTCCTCGTCGGTAACGGCGAAATGGGCGAACTGACGATGAAACTCTACCAGACCCTGACCGGCATCCAGTATGGTCGACTCCCCGACCCCCACGCCTGGGTCGAAACACTGTAAGCTTCCACACCGACAGGTACGCTTGCAAAGGCTCGGGCTGGCTCCCGGGCCTTTGCTTTATCTGTTGCCCACTTTTTGGGCAGTCCTGACCAGGAAACGGGCAGTGGCGGCGGAAAAGCCCACCCTTCGGCCAGAGTAGACAAAGTACTCGAACTGTGTAATACCTGCTTTTCTCTTCTGCCCAAACGGACAAATCTGAGTCTCACAAACCAGATAACTACCAGAAGATGTTACAACTCCACAAACTTCACACTTCATCCTTTACCGGCATGCTAATTGCTTCTGTGCTCGATAGCCAGTTTTTCTGACTCATCGCCCAGGGAGGTTTCCTGCATGTGTCGCATCGGTGCCATCAAAAGTCGCCATTATATTCACGCCAGCCAGGCCTTGCAGCTCATGCAGTCGCAGCAGGAGGGGCATGACAACTCCGGCTTCGCCATGGTGATGCAGGACCTTGGGGGTATCTTCGAAGGGTACAAACATCTGCCGACGCTCTCCATGGCCTGCACCGACCAGGGGCTGAAAACCGCCGAAGACATGATGCATGCCGCCGGTTTCCAGCGAGTGCTGCAGTGGGTGCCGGAGGTCAACCCGGAACCGGGGCTGGATATCAACGCCATGCCCAACTACGTTTTCGAAACCTTTGACTACCCGAAGCCATACAAAAAGGCGAGCGATCAGGAGAAGCAGGAGCTGCTCCTCGACATGCGCCTGCAGCTGCGCACCGTTCTCGAGGATGACGAGCAGGGGTATGTCTATTCCTTCTGGCCGGATGTGGTGACCTTGAAGGAGATCGGCGATCCGCGCGACATCGGTACCTATTTCAACCTCTGGCAGCCCGACAACAAGTTCACCGCCCGGGTGATCACCGCCCAGTGCCGGCAGAACACCAACTATGACATCGTCCGCTACGCCGCCCATCCGTTTTTCCTGCAGGGGTACACCGCCCTGGCCAACGGGGAGAACACCTTCTACCAGAAGAACAAGGAGATGCAGCGCAAACTGCACCGCGGCTACATCGGCTTCGAATCGGACAGCCAGTGTTTCCTTTACACCTTGCACTACGTGCACCGGCAGCTCGCCTGGCCGCTCCCCTACTTCAAACATGTGGTCACCCCGTTGCCCTTCGACGAGATCGGCCGGCGCGACGATCACCAGCAACTGCAGGGGATCCGCCAGTCGTTGGCGCATCTGGAGATCAACGGCCCCAACACCATCATCGGCGTGCTCCCGGACGGCACCCTGTTTACCTGCTGCGATCCGAAGAAGCTGCGGCCGCTGGTCGTCGGGCGCTCGGCCGACGTCGTCGTCTTCTCCTCCGAGGTGTGCGGCGTCAACCAGATCCTCCCCGACCGCGACTGGGAGACCGACATCTACCCCAACGAGCGGGAGGTCGTGATCATCGGCAACGATCTGGAGGTCCAGCGATGGAGACAATGAAAGTTCAGGATATTACCCCCAACGACATGCCGTGGAAGCTGCGCTACGAGGCAAGCCGCTGCACCTTGTGCGGCTCTTGCGTGGCGGCCTGCTCCTTTCGCGCCATCGCCCCGAAGGTGGAGCGCCGGCGCCTGGTCTGGTCCGAGGGCGACTACCCCGAGCCGAAGCAGCGCTTCTCCGCCGTGCCGGTGATCCGCCAGGTCAATTCCCTGACCAACTACTGCCGCGGCTGCGGCATCTGCGAGAAGGTCTGCCCCAACGACGCCATCGGCCCGGTGCGCAACCAGGACAGCCGCCACCCGATCGTCACCCGCTGCCTGGCCGGCGATTCGGTCAAACGCGGTGGCCGCAAGAATCTGGAAGCGACGGTGCGCACCCTCGACCGGCTGCGGGTGGGGCGCATTTCGCAGATGACCGACCCGAGTCTCGATGCCCAGCGCCACACCTTTGACCTGCTCGCCCCCTTCGGCCGCATCCTGCCGCCGGGAAAGCTGCCGTTCACCGTCGGTGCCGGCGGCAACCTGGAGGTGACCGGCCAGAGCCCGCCGGTGCGCTGGATCTACCCGGTGATCATCGGCGACATGTCGATCGGTGCCCTCTCCTGGCGGATGTGGGAGGGGGTGGCGATGGCCGCCGCCTATCTCAACGAGGAGTGCGGGCTGCCGGTGCGCATGTGCTCCGGCGAGGGGGGGGTGCCGATCAAGCTGCTCAAGAGCCGTTACCTCAAATACATGATCTTGCAGATCGCCTCCGGCCATTTCGGCTGGAACCGGATTCTCAAGACGATGCCGCACATGGTGGAAGACCCGGCCGGGGTGATGATCAAGATCGGCCAGGGGGCCAAGCCGGGCGACGGCGGCCTGCTGCCGGCGCAGAAGGTAGCCGAGCACATCCAGGCGATCCGCGGCGTCCCCAAGGCCGACCTGCTCTCCCCCCCCAACCATCAGGGGCTCTATTCCATCGAGGAGAGCGTGCAGAAGATGTTCCTCTCCTTTAATGCCGCCTTCAAGTTCCGGGTACCGGTGGCGATCAAGGTGGCGGCTTCGTCCACTTCGGTGGCGGTCTTCAACAACCTGGTGCGCGACCCCTACGACATCGTCGGCGGCTTCTTTCTCGACGGCATCGACGGCGGCACCGGCGCCGCCCACGAGGTCAGCCTCGACCACACCGGTCACCCGATCGTCAGCAAGCTGCGCGACTGCTATCTGGCGGCGGTCGCCCAGGGGCGCCAGGGGCAGATTCCGCTCTGGGCCGGCGGCGGCCTGGGGCGCACCGGCGACCTGGCGGCCGACGCCTTCAAGATGATCTGCCTGGGAGCCAGCGGCGTCTTCACCGGTCGGCTGATCCTGCAGATGGCCGGCTGCGTCGGCAACGACATGGGGCGCTGCAACGCCTGCAACACCGGGCTCTGCCCGGCCGGCATCACCACCCAGGAGCCGGCTCTGGCCCACCGCCTCGACCCGGAGAAAGTGGCCCAGAACATCGTCAACTATTTCCTGGCCATGGACCAGGAGCTGAAGAAGCTGATGGCCCCCATCGGCAACAGCTCCCTGCCGGTCGGCCGCTCTGACGCCCTCGTCTCCACCGACCGGGGAGTGGCGGAGAGGCTGAAGATCCAATATGTTTGCTAACGCAAACAATTTTGAATTTTGAATTCTAAATTTTGAATTAATTCAAAATCCAAAATTCAAAATTCAAAATTTCGAAAGGGTTTGAATTATGGCTGCCCAGATCATCGGCTTTGACGAGAAACAACAGCGGATCTCCACCCAGCAGCTGCTGCAGCAGATCTATGCGGGGCTGGAGCGGGGGGAGACGGAGTTCGAGGTGACCGCGGCCGGGCACCACAATATCGGTGGCCCCCTGTGGACCGCCGATGCTCGCCCCCTGCTCTTCACGGTGAAAAACCCGGGCCAGAGGATCGGCTCCTTCGGCCTGGACGGCACCGAGATCGTCGTCGAAGGGTCGGCTCCGGCCGACGCCGGCTGGCTCAACGCCGGCGCCACCCTGACCATCAAGGGGGACGGGGGCGACACCACCGCCCACTGCGCCGCCAGCGGCAATATCTATGTGGCCGGCCAGGTGGGGAGCCGTTCCGGCTCGCTGATGAAGCACGATCCGGCCTATGATCCCCCCCAGTTCTGGATTCTGAAGAACACCGGCTCCTTCTCCTTCGAATTCATGGGGGGGGGGATCGCGGTGGTC
>JACZKF010000535.1 GCA_014860175.1 Desulfuromonadales bacterium
CCCCCCCCTGCAGCAGCCGCGACGGCTCGGGGGACGGGACGGTGCGCAGGCCGAAGAGGCTGGCATGCTCACCGGAGCGCCGCAGCAGCGGCGCGTCATCCTGGTGGATGGCGATGGGGGCGCCGGTCCCTTCGGCCAGCAGGCGATTGCCCCCCACATGGTCGAAGTGCCCGTGGGTGTTGACGATGAGCGCCAGCTGCAGACCGGCAGCGGCCAGGGCCGCCACGATCCGCTCCCCTTCCTCCCCGGGGTCGACCACGACGGCCTGCCGGGTCTGTTCACAGCCGATGATATAGCAATTGACCTGCAGCGGTCCTACCGCCAGTGATTCCAGAAACATCGGTCTACTCCGAATCGTCGTCAAGGGTAAACAGGTCGAGGCTTTTGCCTCGCAACTGATCGCCGAGGGTGAACCCGAACCCCTTTTTTCGCTCGTCCCGACGCTCCTCCCGGGGCGGTTTGGCGGCCGTGGCGGCCGGCAGCACCGCAGTTGGCGGGGCCGGCACCGGGTCGGCGGGGAGTTCGGGCCCTTCCGATTGCACCTGAGCCGGCTCCCCGGTACGCTCTCCCTTGAAGAAGTAGCGATCGTAGAGCCGGTGGTAGGCCGTCCAGGCGCTGGCGCTGTCCGGCTCTTTGTCGATATGGGTGCGCACGCCGTTGATCTTCGAATCGATGTCGTCGAGGAAGTTGAGGATGACCGCCTCCAGGGTCTTGGGGCGTTTGGGGGAGCCATACTCGTACTGACCATGGTGGGAGAGGAGCAGATGCTTCAGGTGGATGGCCAATGGCCGGGGGAAGCCGGGGATCTGCCGGATCTGCTCCTCCACCATCTCCACCCCCATGACGATGTGCCCGATCAGCTTGCCTTCGTCGGTGTAATCGAAGGTGCGCTCGTAGCTCAACTCGGCCACTTTGCCCACGTCGTGCAGCAGAGCGCCGACAATGAGCAGATCGCGGTTAAGACCGGCATACCGCACACAGATATCTTCCGCCAGACCGGCCACCGCCAGCGAATGTTCGAGCAGCCCCCCCAGGTAAACATGATGCATCGCCTTGGCTGCCGGGGCGGTACTGTAGCAGTGGAGGAACTTGGGGTCGGCCAGAAACAGCTGGAGGAGCTGTCGCAGATGCGCATCGCGCAGGGAGTCGACCTTTTCCCGCAGTTCCGCCTGCAGGTCGTTGGTGGAACGGCTGCAGATCGGCAGGAAATCGGCCAGATCGACCTCCGACTCCCGGACGGACTTCAGCTCCTGAATGACCAGCTGCATCTTCCCCATGTAGACGCTGGCCTTCCCCTGGACCCGGATGAAATCGTCGCGCTCGAAGCGGCCGGCAAAATCATCCACCCGGTCCCAGACCCGTCCTTCCACCTCACCGGTGCGGTCGACCAGCTTGAGGGTCATGTACGGTTTACCGTTTTTGGCCATGGCCATGATCTTGTCACGAACCAGGAAAGGGGTGTCGACCCAGTCCCGTTCGCGGATGTCGGCGATGAAAGTCTTCTTCAATTTTGGCTCCTGGTGCTGGTTGCGGCAGCGATTTTCTCTGCCGTTTTAAAACCGTCGAGGGCGGCGCTCATGATGCCACCGGCATACCCGGCCCCCTCGCCGGCAGGGTAAAGTCCCGGGTGGGAGGTCGATTGTCCATCCTCCCCCCGCAAAATACGCAGTGGCGCCGAAGTGCGGGTCTCGACTCCGATCAGTACCGCCTCGGCGCTGGTGAAGCCGCGCATCCGCCGTTCGAAATGCGGCAGGGCCCGGCAAATCCCCTCGACGGCGAAGGGGGGGAGAACGGTGCGCAGATCGGCCTCCCTCACCCCTGGACGGCAGCTGCTGCGCACCGGTGCCCCCCCTTTGCCGGTAAGGAAGCTGCACAGGCGTTGGGCCGGTGCCAGCCAGTCGCCGCCGCCGGCGGCGAAGGCCTGCTCTTCCCAATGACGCTGGAAATGGACCCCGGCCAGAGGGTCGCTCCCCGGCAGGTCGGCGGGGCGTACCGTCACCACCAGGGCGCTGTTGGAAAAAGCGCCGGCGCGCCGGCGACCGCTCATGCCGTTGACCACCAGGGCGCCAGCTTCGGAAGCGGCATTGACGACCTCTCCGCCGGGGCACATGCAGAAAGAGTAGACCCCCCGACCGGTCTGGGGATCGTTCCAGGCCAGGGAGTACTCGGCGGGGGGCAAGCGGGGGTGGCTGGCAAAACCGAACTGGAT
>JACZKF010000536.1 GCA_014860175.1 Desulfuromonadales bacterium
GTCATACGGCGCGTGTTCGGGCCAGCCCCGGCGGCCATCGCCGACGCGGACCTCCACATTGTGATAGCCGAGGCGGGCCAGGGTCTGCTGCGCCTGCTCGGCCAAAGGGGCAATGATCTCGACGCTGTAGACTTTTTTCACCAGGCGCGACAGAATCGCCGCCTGGTAGCCGGAACCGGTGCCGATCTCCAGCATAACGGCATCCTCCCGGGGAAGGAGCAGTTGGGTCATCAGGGCGACGATATAGGGTTGGGAGATGGTCTGGTCGTTGCCGATGGCCAACGGACGATTCTCATAGGCATGGCGGCGCATCTCGGCCGGCACGAACTCCTCCCGGGGGACCTCGGCCAGGGCGGCCATCACCCGCGGATCGGGTTCGGCCAGGCCGGTGAAAGGGGCGGCGTAGAGATAATCGGCCCCGATCGCCGCCAGCAGCTGCCGGACTCTTTCGTCCTTGGGGAAATCTTTCATCTTTTCCCTATTCCTCCCCTCCTTTAATCAATAACACTCCCCCTCCGGGCGTCAAGGGGGCGGGGCGGGAATCGCAATCTACTTCCGTTTTTGCGGGATCGCCTGTTGACATTGATCACTGTTTCAGTTTAGATTCGGCATCCAATTAGGACAACGACAGGAGCGGGTAAATGCTGCGAAGACTCTGGGGATGGAAATCCCGGGCCAAAGCCAGGAAGGCGGCCAACGCCAAGGAAAAAGCCGGCCATCTGTTCGCCTCCGGCCTCAACTGCGCCCAGGCGGTGCTGCAGGCGACCACCGGCATCGACTCTCCGGAGATGATGCGGATGGCCGAGGCGTTCGGCGGCGGCATCGGCGAGCGCAAATGCCTGTGCGGCGCCATTTCCGGCGGGGTGATGGCGCTGGGGATGGAGCACAAGGGGAATCTCTCCGGCGAACTGGTGGACGCTTTCAAGGCGAGAAACCGTGTCACCTGCTGCATCGCCCTCTGCCGCCCGTACATCTGGAACAGCAAGGAGCATCAGGCGAACTGCCGGCGGTTGACGGAGGAGACGGCGGAGGTGGTGGAGAGGCTTTTGAAGGAATAATTTTGAATTTTGAATGTTGAATTTTGAATTTTGAATGAGCAAAACCAAGCCCGAGGTTATCAGCCTTGGGCTTTCTGTTTGCCATAAAATTCAAAATTCAACATTCAAAATTCAAAATTGGGTCTTCAGCCGTAATGCATTCCCCACCACCGACACCGAACTGAAACTCATCGCCGCGGCAGCGATCATCGGGCTGAGGAGCAGGCCGAAGAAGGGGTAGAGGACGCCGGCGGCGACCGGGACGCCGAGGGAGTTGTAGACGAAGGCGAAAAAGAGGTTCTGGCGGATATTGCGCATCGTCGCCTGACTGAGCCTCCGCGCCTGCAGGACACCGCGCAGATCGCCCCGCATCAGGGTGACGCCGGCGCTCTCCATGGCGACATCGGTACCGGTCCCCATGGCGATGCCGACCTCGGCCTGGGCCAAGGCCGGCGCGTCGTTGATGCCGTCCCCCGCCATCGCCACCTTGCGCCCCTCCTGCTGGAGCTTCTTCACCACCTCGGCCTTGCGCTCGGGGAGGACCTCCGCCTCCACCTCATCGATGCCGAGGCGGGCCGCCACCGCCTCCGCCGTCGTTCGGCTGTCGCCGGTCAGCATCACCAGCCGCAGCCCCTCGGCTTTCAGCTCGCGGATCGCCTCGGGGGTGCTCTCCTTGATCGGGTCGGCCACCCCCAACAGCCCGGCGGCGCGGCCGTCGACGGCGAGAAAGACCACCGTCTCCCCCTGCCGGCGCAGCTCCTCCGCCGCCGTCGCCAGCTCGCCGGGGTCGATCCCGAGATCGGCCAGCAGCGCCAGGTTGCCGAGTGCGACGGAGCGCCCCGCCACCCGGCCGGTCACCCCCTTGCCGGTCACCGCCTGAAACTCCTCCACCTTGCCGATGGCCAACCCC
>JACZKF010000537.1 GCA_014860175.1 Desulfuromonadales bacterium
GTTCGACGGCGCGCACAATGCCGGGGGGGCCGAGGTGTTGGCCAGGTACCTGCAGACCCTGGCGGTCAGAGATGTCCGCTGGGTGGTCGGCTTGAAAGGGGATAAGCGCATCGACGACATCCTCGTCCCTCTGCGTCCGCACTGCACGGCGCTTTACTGTACCACGGCGCCGGTCGATGCCCCCTGTGCACCAGCCGCCTTGGCCAAAGCGGCCGGCGGCCTGCCGGCCACTGTCTTTGCCGCCCCCACCGCGGCCCTGGAAGCGGCCCTGGCCGATCGACCTCCAGACGGAATCGTACTGGTAGCCGGCTCATTATTCCTGGTAGGGGCCCTTCGCCACTATCTTTCCACCGGGCGACCGAGGGCTCTGGCATGAAAACGCGCGCGCTCCCCTTTCTCTGGCTGCTGATCGCTCTCCTGACCTCCCCCCTCCCGGCCTGGGGGATCGAGGCGGGGGGGGCGGCAGCTGTCGATCTCGACGCCGATGAGCTCGACTACGACCGAGCCACCGACAGCTGGAGTGCCCGCGGCGAGGTTCGTCTGCAAAAGGGGGAGCTCACCCTGCTCGCCGACCGTATCCGTTTCCACCCGACCAGTGGCGAGGCCGAAGCTGCCGGCGCGGTGCGGGTGAGCGGACCCGAAGGGGATCTGCGCGGAGAGGGGCTGCTGCTCAATGTGGAGAGTGGCGCCGGTCGGGTGGTCGATGGGCACCTCCTGGTTCGGGAGGGGAACTACCATATTGCCGGCGAGCTGATCGAGCGCTTCAGTGAGCAGCGCTACCGCATTCGCGGCGGCACCTTTACCACCTGCGATGCCGAGCCGCCGGCCTGGAAATTCAGCGCCCGTCAGCTCGACGTCACCGTCGGCGGTTATGCCCGCGCCCGCCACGTCTTCTTCTACATCCACGACATCCCGGTCCTCTATACCCCCTTTCTCGCCTACCCGGTGAAAACCGAACGGGAGTCGGGGTTCCTCATGCCGCGCATCGGCTCTTCCAATACCCGGGGGTTCCAATTCTCCCTGGCCTGGTATCAGGTCATCGACCGTCATCTCGACGCCACCTTCTCTCTCGACTACCTGTCACGGCTCGGGATCGGCAAAGGGGCGGAGTACCGGTATATCCTCGGCCAGGAAAGCGAGGGGATCAGCCATCTGTACCATGTCACCGGCCTGGCGGAAGGGAGTGACCGGTGGGCCTTCGACTGGCAGCACGCCGGTCCCCTCCCCGGAGAGGTGCGGCTGGTCGCCGATGTCGAATATGTGAGCAGCCGGGACTACTACGAAGATTTCGGCGTCGAGGTTGGCGAGTACAACAAGGACCAGGCCCAGTCGGTCCTGGCGCTGAGCCGCCTCTGGCCGAAATACAGCCTGACCGGCCAGGCCAAATACACCAAGGACCTGCGGGAAGATAACGACGACACCTTGCAGAAGCTGCCGGAGACGGTCTTTGTGGCATTGCCGCAACGATTGGGAGATACCCCCTTTTTCCTGGCTCTCGATGCCGGTTACACGCACTTCTGGCGACGGGAAGGGGTGAAAGGGACGCGGCTGATCGTCCGGCCGGAGCTGTCGGCCGCCTTCCACCCTGGTGAGCTGCTGGATGTCCGCTCCGCTATCGGCTATCGCGAGCGGCTCTACTGGACCTCGGAGGAGGGGCCAGGGTACGAGCAGCAGGGGATTTATGATTTTTCCACCCGGGTCTCGACGCGTTTCAGCCGGGTCTTTGCGTTCAAAGGGGGGGCCCTCTCGGCGATTCGCCATAGCATCGAGCCGGAAGTTGCCTGGCACTACATCCCGGCCGAAAACCAGTCCCAACTCCCCCGCTTCGATCTTCTCGACCGCATTGAGCCGGCCAACCGCCTGGCCTATGCCCTGATCAACCGCTTTACCGCGCGTCTGCAGACCCCCGACGGCACCCCCTATTACCACGATTTCGCTTATCTTCGGCTGTCCCAGGAATACGATATCCGCGCTGCGCGCGACGACCCGCCGCCTGGGGAGCCAGAGCGCCCCTTTACCCCCTTGCGAATAGAGC
>JACZKF010000538.1 GCA_014860175.1 Desulfuromonadales bacterium
CCCCCAGATAGGCGAGCATGCCGCCCCCCGCCAAGCCACCGGTTCTTTCGTGGATCGCCAGCACCCCGCCGGTGGTCGGTTGGATCATGGCATCGAGAGTTTTGCCGGCGGCCAGGTCGAGAGAGTAGCTCTGGGAAGGTCTGGCCAGCGGGTTGCCGTCGTCGGCAATGAGAGTCAGGTACTCGTTTTGAATGACCGGGACGCGGCTATGGTTGCCGGCGTTGAGAAAACGCAGCACGGTTTTCTGGCCGGGACCGGCCACCGGCAAAACGCCGGCCGCCGATGAATAGGGGGCGCCGTTGATCAGGAAGTACCTCGGTGCGGATTTCATCGCCAGGGCGGTGGTGAAAACCTCGGTGCCGTAGGTGCCATTGGCGACCGCATGATTCAAGTCGGGGTCGACCTCACTGAAGAGCAACACCGCCTCCCCGGCATAAGCGGTGCTCGGCCCGTAGGCCTGTCCGGCCGCCGCATCTACCTTCAGGGCGGCATAAAGCCCCATCGGCACCTGAACCGCTGGGTGGGTACCGCTGGTCAGCAGGTAGGTCCCGGCCTTGAGATTGGTCCATTCATAGGTGGCGGTTCCGGCAGTGGCGGCGTCGATATTGTATGGCGCCGCTTCATGGGTGAAGGAGCGGACCCGTTGGCTCAAATCGACCCGTGGCCCGGTGCTGCCGTCGGTCCAGGTGGGGGTCATGGAGGTCGGTCTCTGGCCGTTGATGACCAGTGACACCGGCTCGGCGCTAAGGGTGTTGGTGAGATGGATGGTCAGCGTATCGCCGGCAACGGCGGAGATCACCGGCAGCGGCGTCCCCGGCGGATCGCTGGCCAGCCGCATTTTCCACATCGGCACCGAGACGTTGTCAGGCATGGTGACGTTGACCTGCTCGACCACGATAGCGATGGGCGACGGTGGCGTCACCACCGCCTGGGAAGGCAGGGTCCAGGTCAGGGTCAAGGCCACAGCCAGCGGCATGGCCAACAGATATCTATTGAATCGAGTCATCGCTTTCATCCTCCAGCTCCCGTCGCTCACGGCATGTCGGTCCCGAACGGCAGGACCAGAAACATGGTCAACATGCCGCCAGGGAAAATGTCGTTATTGGTCAACTCTTTCTCGTTGTGGGAGTGCCACATGAAAAAGTAACCGGCAGCCGGATTGAACCCCCCCTGGCCGGGCGGCAGGGAGGCGGCGCTCCCGAGGAAGGGGCCGCCGCTGTAGAACTGGCCGAAGGTCAGATCCTGCTGCCCGGGGAGCCTTACCGGGAACGGCTTGCCATGGTCGGCGCAATATTCTTTGCTGGCATCGTCGAAACCATCGCCATTGGTATCGGTACAGCTCGCATCGTGGCACATCCGGCCATGGACATCGTCCTTGCCGTCATGGTCGGCATCGGTGCAGGCAGAGTCGATGGCGCCATAGGGATCCCACCCGAGTCCCTGACCGGTCCAGGTAAAGATGGTGTCGTAGGTAGCGCCGGGAATGACCGCCTGGGTGAAGTTGGAGACCGCCAGGTCGGGGACGGTTCCGAACACCGGAGCGTCGGCGACCAGCAGGGCCGAGGCGCCGGGTGCGCTCTCCAGCAGCCGCCCGTCGCGGGCAATGAGCTCGAAGTTGTTGCCGTGGGTATGGTGCGGGTGGCTGTCGCGGCCACCGCCGATAATGCGCATCAGCACCCGCTCGCCCGGATGCGCCTGGGGGAGGCAGTTATACGGCTGGTTCGGCAGCCAGCCGGCGCCGGCGGGGGCCATGGTGTCGGGGGCGGCGCGACCGTTATAGAACCAGATGGTCGGGAAGAAGCCGGTCGTATCGGCCGGCAGTCCGGCCCCGGCCCGGTAGTGCAGCTCGGGATCCATTTCGGTCATCAGAAAGAGCGTTTCCGTGTCATAGGCGGAGCGGGCGTCTCCGTAGGCCGTCCAGGTCGCCTTGTTCTGCGGGTCGTAACCGGCCGGGCGCACGATCAGCGCCCCCACCAGCCCCATCTCCACCTGCAGGTCGGAATGGCTGCCGCTGTAGTAGGTAAAGGTCCCGGGGTGGCTGGCGGTGAAGGTATAGGTGACCTGGCTGGCACCACCGGGCAGCGCCTCCCGGGTCAGCAGACCGGAGGCCCCGCCGGTGGCGGTCACCTTCTGCCCGGGGAAAAGGATCGACACCGGCTCCGCCAACTGGTTGGTCAGGGTGACGGTCACGGTGGCCCCCTGATTGACGATCAGGGTCGGGCCTGGATATTGCACCGCTTGGTCGCCGTTGGCATAGCCCCAGATGGGGATGACGGAACCATCCGGGTTGGCGATGACCCCTTCCCTGGCGGTGAAACTGAAGCTGGTTCCGGTAACGCCATCGATGGCCGCCACGGCGCCGGTCGCCGCGAAGAACAGCAAACTGGCAGCAAGCAGGAGCGCACCGGAAATCCTGTATCTGTATAAATCCATCGTCTTGCCTCCGTTTCGGATTCGCATCTCCCTGTTACTGAATGACGATTTCGGTCATCATCCCGCCGTACTCTTCCTGCCGGTTGACCAGATGATCCAGATTGGTGGTGTAGAGGAAGTAGGTCCCCGGCGCCACCCCCTGGGTGTCGAGCAGAACCTCCATCGACTGGCCGCCGCCGAGGGTGACGGTATTGGTGGTGTAGAAGCTTCGGCGCATGCGTGACCCTTCGCCGATCACCTGCATCGGAATCCCCTGCACCGTCAGGGAGTGGAAGGCGACGGTGGAGAGGCTGGAGAGGCGCAGCAGAATGCGCTCTCCCTGGTTGGCGGTGATCAGGGCCGGAATCGGCTGCGAGAGTCGGCCGTCGAAGGAATTGGGCAGGGGAGCCGGATTGACCGTATCGGGGTAGCCGCGGCCGTTGAGCATCGGGTAGTCGTCGTACATTTCCGCGAAGGGGAGCGGCTGGACGGCGATGTGCTGGTCGTGAAAGTTGGAGTCGAAGCCGAGAATCTGCACCGGGAAGTCGACATGGTAGCCGGTCGAACCGTCCCCGTCGTTGTAGGCGAATTTGCTGTAAGTGCGGCCGCCGAAGCTCTTTTGCGTACCGTCCTGAGCCGGGGTGACGTAGAGGTTCCCCAGCATCCCCATCTGCATATGCTCGGTCGCCTCGACGTGGCAGTGGTACATGAACGTTCCGGGTTCGATCACTTTGTAGTAGTAGGTGAGAGTTGCCCCCATGTTGATGGAGACAGAGGACATCGGCTCACCGTCGAAAATCGCCGAGGCATTGGGAAAGCCGTGCCAGTGGACGGTGTGGGGATCGAAAAGATCCGGACGCATCATCATGCCGACGTTGGTGAGGGAGAGGTATACTTCGTCCCCTTCCTTGAATTTGAGCGTCGGCGCCGGGAACTCGGCCGCCAGCATCCCTGCCAGCATCGCCTCGGCGTCAGGAATTCCGGTGATGTTCTTGAACCCGAACATGTATTGTTCGTGCCCCATGCCATTGCCGTCCGGGTCGAGCTGTTTGTCGGCCATATTGACGAAGCCGTCGCCACTGGAGAGGTGGACGCAGACCTGTCTCGGGCTGACCGGGTTCAAAATCTCCCCCTGGTCCGCCCTGATCATCCCGTCGACCACGACGTTGTCGGCGAAGGTACCGTTGTAGATCACCGACCCGGGATCGCCTGGATTGGAGAGGGTCGGACACTGAAAAAAGACGGAGGCTCCGGCCATGCCAGGCGACCACCCCAGCGCCGCTGCCAGCATCAGACAGAAAAGACCTTTTCGACTCATCATCTACCCCTTTCTGCGAATTCCCTCCGCCGGCGGCGCCAGCGGAGGGAAATGTTCGTGATCAATGCCAGATTCCAGCCAGCGGCCGATCGGCCGGCAGCCCGAAGGAGTTGTAGATGAGGTCGACTCCCGGACTCCAGGCACCGTTACCGTTGAAATCGAGGTACCATTTGCCCCCCCGGAACACCCCGATGTCGGTGATGCCGTCACCGTTCCAGTCGCCGGTGACCGGCCGGTCCCCGGTCTGGCCAAAGGCAAGAACGGTGTCGATGCCGGCGTCCCAGGCGCCATTGCCGTTGGCGTCGAGATACCAGGTGCCGTTGCGGAAGACGCCGATCTGGGTGACGCCGTCACCGTTCCAGTCGCCGGTGACCGGAATGTCGGTTGCCGAGCCGAAGGCCAGAGCGCTATCGAAGGCGAGGTTGAGCTGGCCATTGCCGTCTTCGTCGAGATGCCAGGTGCCGTTGCGGAAGACGCCGATCTGGGTGCGGCCGTCGCCGTTCCAGTCGCCGGTGACGGCCTGGTCGCCGGCTTGCCCGAAGCTGCCGAGAGTGGTGTCGCCGATATTCCAGGCACCGTTGCCGTCGGCATCGAGGTACCAGCTCCCGTTGCGGAAGGTGCCGATGGCGGTGATGGCGTCGCCGTTCCAGTCACCGGTGACCGGCTGATCGGTGGCGAGGCCGAAGCTGGCGTAAGCGAAGTCGATCCCGCCATTCCAGGCGCCATTGCCGTCGGCGTCGAGGTACCATTTGCCGCCGCGGAAGACCCCGATTTTGGCCACCGGGAAGAGCGACAGCTGTTCGTCGGCACCCAGATCGGGAGCCCCGGTACGCGGCTGGCCATCGATATCGGTGGTCACCGCCGTCACACTCCCCTGGTTGATCGGTTGGGCGCCGAAGCGCAGGTGGTAATCGCCGGCACGGATATCGAGAGTGGTGAATTTGACGTTGATGGCGTTGCCGCCTTCATCGATCACCGCCGCGGTAACCAGGTTGTTGAAATACTCGCGGAGGAAGACAGCCGAACCGCCCAGGGCGAGGTTGCCGTTGCCGGTGTAGTCCACCCCGCCGTTGCCCGCTGCGCCAAGGGTGGTGAGAAGGGTGTTCTGGACCGACATGGTGCCGGCCAGATCCCAGTAGCCGTAGCTGGCAAGCCCCCCCTGCAGGTTATTGAGGCTGTGGTCGTAGCCGAAGGAGCGGTTGTGGAGGATGATGTTGTTGACCAGGGTCGGGTTGGCGCTGGCCGCCACCAGACCGGCCGGTTGACCGACGGAGTCGAGGGCGCCAGCGATAAAAGCGTTGGCGCCGGTGGAGGTGCTGTCGTTGTTGACCACCGTATTGTGAAGGAGGTTGGCGGTCGGGACGTTCTGCAGGGAGATGCCGCCGGCGGCCAGCCCGGCCACGTTATTGGCGATGATGTTGTTGACGACGGTCAGAGTATCTCCTTCGGTCAGGAAGAAGGCGCGAATGCCGCCGCCATGACCGGCCCCGGCCAGATTCCCCTGAATCAGGTTGGCCTCGATGGTGACGCTGCCGGTTCCGGCGCCGCCCGCCAGTTCGCTGCCGACGAAAATCCCGCCGCCGTCGCCGGCCCCCTGGATATTCAGGCCGTTGAAAACTTCGTTGAGGACGATCCGGTTGTTGCGGATCACGCCGCCGTTGCTGACCCCGATATGGGCGAGGCCACCACCGTTGAAGCGGGAGAGGTTGCCCATGATCAGGTTGTTCTCCACCAGGTAGCCGTTGGTGTCGGCATAAAAGGCGATGCCCCCGGCCCCCTGGATACCGCCGTTCTTGAGGATCCAGTTGTCGCGGATGACCAGGCCGGTATTGTTGCTGTCGGCCACTTGCGGGGTGCCGACGGCGATACCACCGGCAAAGTTCCCCTGGTTGGCGGTGATCCGGTTGTTGCTGATGATCAGATTGGCCACCTCGCTGTTGACGTCGATGCCGCCGCCGGCGAGGGCGCCGAGAATGGTGAAACCATCGATGCGTGAAGGGGCTTCGGTAAAATTGAACCCGGCATTTCCCAGCACCATGATGCCGGCCCCCTCATTGGCCCGGAACGGGTCGGCGCCGAGGAGCTGCTGAATCTTGCTGTGCCAGTTGACCAGCAGATTGGTTCCGCCCGGGTTGGCATTGATGAAGGTCGAGGCGGCGCCGGCCCCCTGCAGACGAACCGGTTTGTACATGATCACCATTTCGTGGTAGGTCCCCGGAGCCACCAGGACCAGGTCGCCGGCGTTGGCCGCATCGATAGCGGCCTGGATGGTCGGGTAGTCTTCAGGGACGTTGCGTACCGTGTCAGCGCAGGCGGTGATGGTGAGAGTCACACCGTTGGGGGAGGTCTGCCCATTGTCGCCGCGGGTGACCAGCAGTCGGCCGGTGCCGAGTTCGGCCGGAACGGTGACGATGATGGAGCCGTTGTCCCAGCTGTCGATAGGCAGGGGGGTGCCGTCGAGGGTCACCGCTCCCGGTACGCTGCCGAAGCCGTAATCGCGGGCGATGAGGGGGGTGCTCTCCGGGTCATTGAAGTCGTAATCGGGGTTGGTCACCTGCGCCACGCCGATGGAGGCGATGAAGACGGTCCGGTCGGCCGACTGATCGGTACAGATCAGCGGACCGCCGGCGGCGCCGTCGACCAGGGCAATGACCGGTACGCCATTGGCCGGGTTGCCGTCCACCCCCCCTTTGGGGAAGCCGGCAAAAGCGGCAATCGGCACCAGCGGGGTATCGAGATAGGAGACATGCCCGGGAGTGTAGTTAAAGGTCCAGGGGGTCACGCTGTAGTTGGGATCATAGTAGGGATCGGGAATTTTCTGCCCCGGATTGACCGGATCGGGCATGAAGGGGTCGTTGAGCACCACCGTCAGCATGTTCGGGCTGACGCCCGAGGGGGCCGGCACATTCATGGTCAAGGTAGAGGGGAGCAGCGCATTGTAAGAACCGAACTCGTCCATATAGACGCGCATCAGTTCATTGCCCGACCAGTCCTTGATCGCCACCGGCAGCCAGGAGGGGGCCGATTTCTCCCCGAATACCGGACTGGTGCTGTCGAATTCGGCCGACAGGTCGTTGTTGGAGAAACCGACGACCCGGGCCGCTTTCGGCACTTCGGTGAAGTAGTAGAAATCGGCGGCGCTGTTCTGGCCGTCAAACAAGGTCACCTGTTTGCGGTCGCACAGCGGCCGGGTCTGGCCGGCGAAGACGGAAGGGACGCCGGGGAAGAGGCTCAGCTGCGCCGGGACCAGGTGACCGTCACCGACGCAGACCGGTGGCAGCAGTTGCAGGCTGGGGGTAAAGGTGTCGCCGAAATCGACGTTCTTGTCCTCTTCCTTGACCAGGGTATAGCCCGGAGGGGCGGCCGCCTCGACGATGTAGGTCCCGGTGGGGAGGTTCGCCGGGAAAGCATAGCCGCCATCGAAGACGCCGTCGCGCACCTGGTTCCAGGTGCCGTAGGAGTCGGCGCAGGGGTCGATCTCAGCACCGTGAATGACCGGCGTCGTCTCGCGGATGCAGCCGGTCGGTTTGTTGTCGTCCCAGCTGTCGGTATAGGTGACCTCGACGGCGTCGCCCAGATCGAATAAACCGTTGCCGTTGCGATCGATATCGCCGGGGCCGGGGAAGTCGCCCTGGGGATAGTTGTCGACATCGGCCAGCTGAAGGCCGGCCGGCAGCGCCAGATCGTCAATGAGACCGTCCCGGTTGAAGTCCCGGTAGAGGTTTACCTGCACCCGGGGGATGCCGACCTCCCAGGGCTCGGGAGCTCCGTAGCGAGGATCGTTTTCGGCCCGGGTCACCGAGTAGTAAACCAGACCGGAGATGCCGCCGTTCTCGCCCGGGCCGTAGTAGGTCTTGCCCCAGTGGATTTCATTGTGCTGGTTGAGAAAGAGGTGCATGGCCTGGGTGAGGATCGGCCCGGTTTCGGTGCGCGAGAGGTTGTTGCCGGTATTGACGT
The DNA here is from genome assembly GCA_014860175.1 of Desulfuromonadales bacterium. GTDB lineage: Bacteria > Desulfobacterota > Desulfuromonadia > Desulfuromonadales > JACZKF01 > JACZKF01. The sequence goes on from JACZKF010000538.1 coordinate 7,688, forward strand.
TGGTTTGCGCCTGCGCCTGCGGGAAGAGCTTGTCGCGGGAGGGCCAATCCCAGCCGGCATCGGGGAGAACCTCGCCGCCGTAATCGACGACGGAGGTGATGCCGGTCGCCTTGAACCGGGCGAAGTCAGCTTCCACCACCAGCCATTTGAAGAAAGGGAAGACCTCTGAAAACTGATAGCCACCGGCCATATCGGTGGTTTGCCCCTGGTAGATGGCGCCGTTGCGAAAACGCAGATTGACCGCCTGCTCCGGGATGCCAGGCTCAGCCGGATCGGGGAACCCGTCCTGGTCGGAATCGAGGAAGATTTTCCCTTCCAGGGAGCCGAACCAGCGAAAAGAGAGGACGTTGCCGAGTTCGACCGGAGCGCCGCCACCGGCCCCTTGCGGAACGATGACGGTGGAGAAGCCGAACAGGGCGTCGAGAGCTTTGTCCCAGGTCACCAGCTGGTAAGTGCCGGGGGGGACATTCGGGATGGTGAAGGTACTGTCGTCGTTGCAGGCGGCCGCATAAAGACCGGTGCCGGTCACCGGGTCGTTGAGCCCGACCCAGCAGTCCGGCACCGGCGCTCCCGGGAAAAAGCCCTGGTTGAAGGGGGGGCGGGAGTAGTGGTTGTAGACCAGCTTGCCGCTGATAGTGCCGGTGGCGCCGGCCGGCGGCGAGGCGACCCAGGGGAGCGCCGTGCGGTTGACATAACCGAAGAAGACGTGATTGAAGCCGGTGCCGAACCCTTCGATGAACAGTTCCGGCTCATCGGCCCGAACCCAGGCGTCGACCACGGGGGTCCCTTCGATGGTCGCCGTCTGCACCCAGGTCACCGGATTGCCGGCCTCGTCGAGTTGGGGCGGCACCACCTGCACGCCGTACTTGCCCGGGGCCAGAAACTTGATCAGCGCCTCGCCGACGGGGAGGCCATAAGGATTTTTAACCGGATCGTTCTGGTTGGCAGCGGTCATGGTGTAGATGTTGCCGTCTCCCATGGTCAACACGCAGGGGGTCCCCTCGGTGCTGAGCATGGTGCCGGTGTCGCCGCAGAGCTGGTAGGTGGTCCCGAGGGGGTTGCCGAAGGCGTCCTGCACCAGGGGGCCGCCGAGATCGGAGATAAACACCTTGGCGCCGCCGATGCCGGCCTCGCCCGGGGTATCGGGGGCGTTGTTGATCGGGTTGTGGTCTTCGAAGACCAGAATCGAAATCTGGGCCGTCGGAATCGGCTGCGGGTTGACGGTGACCCGCAGGTTATTGTTAAAACGTGGGTAGTCGAAGTCGCTCAGGGCCGGCACCACCGTACCGCTGCTCGAATAGTTGGCGATCTCGGGCAGGACCGTCACGAAGTAGCGCTTGTTCGGATCGAGAGCATTGCCGTTCAGGTCGTTGGAAATGGTGACCGAAGCCCCGAGAGATTCTCCCTTGGCGACTACCGGTGCATAGCTGTTATGGATGACGTTGTTGATGCTGGCGTGGGTCCGTTCCCCCGGGGTCGTCAGGGTGGTCGTGTCCTCCTCCACCAGCCAGCGGAAACCGCCGGTAATCGGATCGCCTTGCGGGTCGACGACCGTCAGGTTGAAGGCTTCAGCCCGGTCTGGCAGGGTCAATCCCAACAGCAGTACTAAAACCGTCAGCGACCGCTTCAAAACAAAGCAGCCAAAGGGGCTCGTCTTACCTTTCATGGATATTCCTCCTCTGCGGGTTTGCGCAAAACCCTGCCAAACCAGGACAACGGTAATGGACCAAACGGCAAAACGAACCCCAAGAGGGCACAGTTATGGATTAATTAAGGATAGTATAGGGGGGGGTCGGAAATTGTATAGAGAGAGAAATCCGGCTTTTAATGGTAGGAAAATCCCACCTTCTAATACTGAGGCGGGAAATATAAAAGGTGCTTAATTTTTCCAGGCGTCGGGATCGATCACGCCGACCTTGACCGCATACTTGATCAGGCTCAGCAGGTCGCTGCAGTGGAGCTTTCGCAGGGTGTTGCTGCGGTGTTTTTCCACCGTTTTCGGGCTGAGGCAGAGAATTCCGGCAATCCGGTTGACGGAATGCCCCTCGACCAGAAGCCGGAACACCTGTTGCTCGCGAGCGGAGAGCAGTTCATAAGGCTCCACGTCGCCGTTACCCCGACTTCTTTTCAAAAAGGCATCGATCACCCCTTTATTGATGCGCGAACAGAGGAAATACTCGCCGCGGCTGGCGGCGTGAATCGCCCCGAGAATCTGGCCGCTCTCGGCCCCCTTGAGCACATAGGCGGTCGCCCCGGCCTCCAGTGCCTGCAGGACATAAACCTCCTTGTCGTGCATGGAAAGGATGACCAGGCCGATCTGCGGAGCTTCCCGTTTGAGCTGCCGGGCGACTTCGATCCCATTCAGGTCCGGCATCGACAGGTCGAGAACGATGACGTCGGGGTGAAGCCGCCTGGCCTTCTCCAATGCCTCCCTCCCACTCTCGGCCTGGCCGACGACCGTCAGGTCAGTCTGGGCGTTGAGCAGGTCACAAAGACCCAGGCGGACGATCGGATGGTCGTCCACCACCAGCACTTTCATCTTACTCATCGGTCGTCACCTCCATCGGCAGTTCGGTCCGCACCTGGGTGCCGGCCCCGGGCCGGCTGTCGATCTGTACTGTTCCCCCCACCAGCGCCGCCCGCTCGCCCATGCTCCACAGGCCGATACCGCCATGACCCGTCGGTAAATTCCGGGAAAAGCCGACGCCGTCATCACGCACCGTCAGAATCAGGCTCGGATGGCAGTAGACCAGAACGATCTCCACCTCCCGGGCCTGGGCATGCTTGAGCACGTTGTTCAATGACTCCTGGCAGATGCGAAAGAGTGTTTCGGCCGCCGCCGCCGTCGGCTGCTGCTTGATCCCGAAATGGCGGAAGCTGAAGCGCAACTCGGGGTGCTGCTTGCTCAGCTCACCGATGTGCCACTCCAGCGTCGGGACCAGGCCCAAGTCATCGATGAGAGCCGGCCGCAGACCAGTGGCGTAGCGACGAAAGTCCTCCGCCAGGTTCTGGACCCTGCTGATCAGTTCTGCGGTGTGTGAATGTTCCGGAGCTTTTTTTTCAACCAGCGCCGAGTGCAACGACTCGAGGCCGAAATGAAGACCGGTGACGACCTGGCCGAAGTGATCGTGCAGGTCCATCGCCACCTTTTTGCGCTCCTCCTCGGTCAATGCCATCAGCCGGCGAGACAGGCCGCTGACCTCCTCCTGGCACCTTTTCTGATGCTGCAGGTGGAACATGAAGGGGCGAAACAACAAAAAATAGAAGGTTGGCGAAATGACGATCAGCAGCATGGCTGAATCGAGCAGCGCCTCCCCCCCGACAGGAAGCGGCTGGAAAAAAGAGAGCAGCAGCATGACGCAGGTTTCGCCGAAGAAAATTGCCGCCGAAAGCAGCAGCAGGAGGCGAATCGGCGATTGATACAGGGGTCTCCAGGAGCTGGGATCCAGCTTGATCTGCAGTTGGGACAACCAGCGGCGCAAAGGGGAAGCAGGCGACATCAGGCTATTCTTTCCGACTCAATGCAGAGGTAGTCGATACAGACACCACAACCCTGAAGCAGCTGGATGGCAGAAGAATTGACATCGGATAACCTTTTCAATATTTTTAATTATACACTTTCCCCCGTAATGGAGGAAACTTCCATTTGGCTGGTACTTGAAATTTCCAACCCCATGAGGTGAACAATGCGCAGGCACCAAACCTCCCGCGTCTTGCTGCTGCTGGTGGTCCTTCTTTCACTGCCGTTGGTGGTGCAGGCGGAAGCGAAGAAAAGGTATCAGCGAAGCGTCCACAAATACACCGTCCCCGAAGCGACCCTGGTCAATCAGGAGGGGAGAAAGGTGCTGCTGACGGAGTTGCTTGCCGCCGACAAACCGGTGATGGTCGACTTCATCTACGGCACCTGCACCACCATCTGTCCCGTCCTCTCCGCCGGCTATTCCAACCTGCAGCGAAGACTGGGGCCGGCGGCGCAGCAGGTACAGCTGGTCTCGATTACCATCGACCCCGAGTACGACACCCCGGAAGTGATGACCGAATACCTGCAGCGCTACAACCGCCAGCCGGGATGGGACTTTCTGACCGGCAGCCGGGCCGATATCGACCGCGTCATGCGCGCCTTCAACGCCTATGTCCCCAACAAGATGTCCCATTATCCTCTCACCCTGCTGCGTGGGCCAGGGGAAGAGCGCTGGGTACGCATCTATGGCCTGCTCGGCACCGCCGATCTGATGAGTGAATACGAACAACTGCTGCGGAGGTGACGAGATGCCTGGACTGGGAAAGGTTCTGTTCCTCTCCACGCTGGGTATGATCCTGTTGGCCGGTTTCGCCCCGGCCACCGAAACGCCGATGTCCGGATTGTCGCACCAGGAGGCGCTTCGCCTGGGCGAGCGGATGTACCGGCAGGGGGTTCTCCCCTCCGGCGAGCCGATGCAGGCGGTCGTCCAGGGGGATATCCCGGTAGACGGCACCATGTTCAGCTGTGAGAGCTGTCATCTGCGTAGCGGCCTCGGTTCGCTGGAAGGTACCGCCATCACCCTGCCGACCAACGCCAGAGAGCTGTTCAGGCCCTTCACCATGGCGGCGGAGGAAGTGATCCCCGACTGGGCACAAATCCCTGCCTCGATGCAAGGCGGCATTCGCCGCCCGGCCTATACTGACGAGACGCTGGCAATGGCCCTGTGGAATGGGACCGACCCCACCGGCCGGGAATTCGACCCGATCATGCCCCGTTATCTGCTCGACCCGCCGCAGATGGACGTCCTGCTCTACTATCTGAAACATCTCTCGGCGGCCCCTTCCCCGGGAGTAACCGACACGACGCTGCATCTGGCCACCGTGGTCTCGTCCGATCTGCCGGCACCAGACCGGGAAGCGATGCTGTCGGTCCTGCAGGGGTTCGTCGCCACCCAGCGCGGGCGTTCCCGCCAACAGGACCGCAGAGCCAAGGAGGCCCCTTTCTTCGAACGCGAAATGTACACCAACTATCGGCAACTGCAGCTTCATGTCTGGGAAGTCTCCGGGCCGCCAGAGAGCTGGGAGGCGCAGCTTGACCGCCACTATCGGCAGGAACCGGTTTTCGCCCTGATCGGCGGCATGGTCGCCGGTGACTGGGCGCCGGTCCACGCTTTTTGCGAGAGCAACCGGATTCCCTGCCTTTTCCCTCTGACCGACCTGCCGGTCCTCTCCCCCGGCGACTGGTATACCCTCTACTTTTCCAAGGGCTATTTCCAGGAGGGAGAGGGGGTGGCTCGTTACCTGCACTCCGAGGCGAAAGAACGCCAGCCCCCCCGCGTTATCCAGGTCTTCCGCGACGACCCGGCGGGTCGTGCCCTGGCGCAGGGCTTTACCGAAACCTGGCGCAAGTTCGGCCACTCCCCACCGGAGAACCAGCTGTTGCGGCAGGGGGAGCCGATCGAGGCGCTGCTCGGGCGTTTGCAATTCCTCGAGGCAGGCCAGGCGACCGTTCTTCTC
>JACZKF010000056.1 GCA_014860175.1 Desulfuromonadales bacterium
ATGCTGGTGGCGACCGAGAGCATCACCAGCGACCAGCCCCGGGTCGGGTCGCGGTCACCGCGCGACTTTTCCTCCGACTGGCCGGCGACCGCCTCGTAAATCATCTTGCCGCCGATCAGGGTTAACAAGGCGAAGGCGATCCAGTGGTCGTAGGCGGCGATCCAGCGCTGCACACTGATGCCTGCCAGCCAGCCGAGCACCGGCATCCCGGCCTGAAACAGGCCGAAGTGAAAGCCAAGCCGAAACAGGTGCCGGCCCGTCAACCGCTGCAGATTGAGTCCGGTCCCGAGGGCGACGGCAAAAGCATCCATCGCCAGCGCCACCGAGATGCCAATAAGGGTGAACCAATCCATCAGTGCCTGCAATCGGGTGAGAGGGAGTCGGCCATATTAGTGAAGAAAATTTCCTTCTGTCAATGCATACTGCTCGCGGCATCCCATCGGCCGGCACCGGTATCGATCAGGCTTGCCAAAACGGCCGCAAACGGCTAGCATAGCTGCCCATAAACCCTTGAATGAAAGAGGAAATAATATGAAGAGCTGGACGGTTTTGTTGGTTCTGCTGCTGGTCGCAACGGCTGCCGAAGCTTTTCCGCCAGCGGCGGGAGGGGAGAAGAAATGCAGTTCCTGTCACCAGTTGAGCGTGCAGGAAGCCGGTGAACTGCTGAAGGGGGGGGTGGATCGGGTCCTGCGGGTCGAGCAAGCTGAAGTTCCCGCCCTGTGGGCCGTCGAGGTGATCAAAAGCAACCAGAAGTTCCTCATGTATATCGATTACTCCAAGAAGTACATCTTCAATGGCAGCATCATCCGCCTGGCGGACCATCAGAACATCACCAGCCGTCGCCTGGCCGAGCTCAACAAAGTCGACGTGAGCAAAATTCCTCTCGGAGATGCGCTGCTGCTGGGGGATGCGAAAGCTCGAACCAAAGTGATCGTCTTCACCGATCCGGAGTGCCCGTTTTGCAAGCGTCTGCACACCGCCTTGCAGGAGGTGGTCAAGCGCGACCCGGATATCGCCTTCTGGATCAAGCTCTTTCCGCTCAAGATGCACCCCAATGCCTACGCCATTTCCAAGAGCATCGTCTGCAACCGGTCGATGGAGTTGCTCGAGGCGAGCTTTGCCGGCAAGCCGGTGCCACCCCCGCTGTGCGAAGCCAAGGCGATCGACGACAATATTGCCTTGGCCCAGACTCTGGGAATCAATTCCACCCCCACGCTCATCCTTCCCGATGGCCTGGTGGTGCGAGAGAGCAAAGGGGCCGACGACATCCTTCGCCTGCTCGGGTCGAACGCCGCTCCCGGGGCCGCCAGGCCCCGCTGAGAAAACGCAAAAACCTTGCCTTGTTGGGGGTGATCTGCTAAAACTGCCTATCGCTTTTCGGAACATGGAGCTTAGGAGGATAGATAGATGGGTTTGATGGCGGGTAAGCGCGGCGTCATTTTCGGCGTGGCCAATGAATTGAGCATTGCCTGGGGAATTGCCCAACAACTTAAGGCCCAGGGGGCAACCCTGGCCTTTACGTATCTGAATGAGGCACTGGAGAAGCGGGTGCGTCCGCTGGCGGAGAGCTTGGGAAGCGATCTGGTCCTGCCCTGCGACGTGGCCGATGACGACCAGGTCGATGCCGTTTTCGCCGAACTGGGCAAGCAGTGGGGCTCCCTTGATTTCGTCGTCCATGCGGTGGCTTTTGCCAATCGCGACGACCTGAAGAAGCCGTTCAGCCAGACCAGCCGGGCCGGGTTTCACCTGGCGATGGACATCAGCGCCTACTCCCTGGTCGCCATGGCCCGAGGGGCCGCCCCCCTGATGAACGAGGGTGGCAGCATGGTCGCCCTGACCTATCTCGGGGCCAGCCGGGTGATCCCCAACTACAATGTCATGGGGGTGGCCAAAGCCGCCCTGGAGGCTTCCGTTCGCTACCTGGCAGCCGAACTCGGGGAGAAGGGGATCCGGGTCAACGCCATTTCGGCCGGCCCGATCAAAACCCTGGCCGCCTCCGGTATCGCCAATTTCCGGGAAAAGCTCAAACTGATGGACGAGCGGGCCCCCTTGCGCCGCTGCACCACCCAGGACGAAGTTGGCAAATCCACCCTCTATCTTCTCTCTGACCTGGCTAGCGGGGTCACGGGAGAGATTCACTTCGTTGATTCCGGGTACAATATCCAAGGGGCGTGATTGCCGGCAGGGGATGGTCTGCGTGCCTCCCCTGCCAGTCCTGCTCCTGCGGACCCTTTTCCCAACCGACGCCGCCCAACGGGTAAAATACTCGTGATCCACGGCAATGTTTCCGGCCTCAAATCAAGCCAGGTGCAGGCGCTGGAGCGGATTTACCGGCGCCGCATCCCCCCTGACCAGGTGGTTACCCCCGAACTCGCCCGCTTTCTGGCCGAGCGCTCCCGCGATCTGCAGCGCCAGGTCGGGGTGATCATTGATCGGGCGGGAACCATTTTGCACGTCATTGTCGGTGACGACCGGCAGATCGTCATCCCCGACCTCTCCGGTTTTGCCCTGGGGCGCAGCGGGTTGCGGGGCCTGCGCTGCATCCACACCCACCTCAAGGGGGAAACCCTCTCCCCGGACGACCTCACCGACCTTGCTCTGCTGCGCCTCGATCTGATGGTGGCGCTGGCGGTCAGCCCCGAAGGGCTGCCAGGCAAGGTGGCCTACGCCCATCTCCTCCCCCCCAACCCGCAAGGGAAGCGGGCCGAGGTGCTGACCGTTGGCTCGGTGTTCGATCTCGACCTCGATCTGGCCTCCTTTCTTCGTTCGCTGGAAACGGAGCTGGAGCAGAAGGGGGAGGAGGCGATCGAGGTCGGTGATACTCGGGAGCGGGCGATCCTGGTCTCGGTCAGCCACGATCCGCGCCCGGAGGCGGAGGACTCCCTCGACGAGTTGGTCGAGCTCGCTCGCACGGCGGGGCTGGTGGTGCTCGACCGGGTCATTCAGCGGCCACGGAAGATCCACCCCAAGTTCCTGATGGGCGAAGGGAAGCTCAAGGAGGTCATCATCCAGGCCCTACAGCAGCAGGCGAGCCTGCTGATTTTCGACCAGGAGCTCACCCCTGGACAGGTGCGGGCTGTCTCCGAGATGACCGAGATGAAGGTCATCGACCGCAGCCAACTGATCCTCGACATCTTTGCCCGCCGGGCTCATACCCGAGACGGCAAGGTGCAGGTCGAACTGGCCCAGCTCAAATACATTCTGCCGCGGCTCAGCGGCAAGGGGGTGGCGTTCTCCCGCCTGGCCGGCGGTATCGGCGGCCGTGGACCGGGAGAAACCAAACTGGAAATCGATCGGCGGCGCATCCGCGACCGCATCCGGCGCCTTGAGGGGGAGCTCGACATTCTTGCCCGTGGCCGTCTCCAACGGCGGCAGCGACGGATCCGGGCCGGGGTGCCAATTGTTTCCATCGTCGGCTACACCAATGCCGGCAAGAGCACTCTGCTCAACGCCCTGACCCAGAGTGCGGTGTTCACCGAGAACCTGCTCTTCGCCACTCTCGATACCGCCTCGCGCCGCCTGCGTTTCCCCCTGGAGCATGAGGTCATCATCACCGACACCGTCGGCTTCATCCGCAAGCTGCCGAAGAGTCTGCTCGGGGCGTTCAAGGCGACCCTCGAAGAGCTCGGCGATGCCGACCTGCTGCTGCACGTGGTCGATCTGGCCAATCCCCGTTTCGTCGAGCAGATCAATTCCGTGGAGCGGATCTTGCACGAGCTCGAGCTCGACCGTATTCCCCGGCGGCTGGTTTTCAACAAGACCGATCTGCTGCCGGCGGAGGAAGTCGCCCCACTGTGCCGGCGGTTCGATGCCATCCCCGTCAGTGCCCTCGACCGTCGCTCCTTTGAGCCGCTGCTCGCCGAACTGGAGCAGCGTTTTTGGCCGGACCAGCAGTAACCACGGTCCTTTTTGCCTTTGTCCCATGTCAATTACAGGAGGTTCCCGCTCCATGAAATGGCCATCCGCGCTTATCTTGCCCGTGTTTTTGGGGGGTTGTCTTGCCCCGTCTTTCCAGGATAATCCCCATCTGACCGGCTCTGTTCCGGGAAGAGGTGCGGCCACCGGCAGCCCCGCAGAGGTGACCGCCAACGGCACCGGACGAGGTGAATCACCGGAGACGGTGGTCATCCGGCATCAAGGAGCCTCCCTTCTCGAGGGGGATGCGCTGCTCGGTATGGTCGATGAGGAGGCGCTCGCCGAAGAACTCCCCGACGTGGAGACTCTCGAAGATAATTTCCTCCTCTCCGGGGTGGCGGAAGATCCGCCCGAGGATGAGGGGGAGACGGTACGGGCGGACGAGATTTTCTTCGACTTCCCGGTCGTCGAAAACGAAAAAGTTCACTACTACGTCGACTATTTTACCGGCACCGCGCGTCCCGTCTTTACCCGCTGGCTGGAGCGCTCCGGGCGCTACCTGCCAATGATGCGGCAGATCTTTGCCGAAGAGGGGGTGCCGCAGGATCTGGTTTATCTGGCCATGGTCGAATCCGGGTTCAACAACCGCGCCTACAGCTGGGCCCACGCCGTCGGCCCCTGGCAGTTCATCGCCAGCACCGGCAAAATGTACGGCATGGACAGCGACTGGTGGCGTGACGAGCGGCGCGACTTTGAAAAAGCCACCCGGGCCGCGGCCCGATTCCTGCGCGATCTGCATGTTCGCTTTGACGGCGACTGGTATCTGGCCGTCGCCTCGTACAATGCCGGCCCGGGCAAACTGCAACGGGCCATCCAGATGTATGAAACCCGTGACTTCTGGGAAATCAGCCGGCATTCCTATCTGGCCGCCGAAACCAAGAACTATCTCCCCAAGCTGCTGGCGGTTCTGTTGATCGCCAAAGAGCCGGAGAAATACGGCTTTGTCGATGTGGCTTTCCAGGATCCGGTCGCCTTCGACACCGTTGTCCTCCCCACCGCTACCGACCTGGAGATTGTCGCCCGGTTTGCCGAAGTCCCCTACGAGGAGGTGAAAAATCTCAACCCTGAGCTCAAACGTTGGTGCTCCCCCCCGTACCTGCGCAACTACGAGCTGCGCCTCCCGGCCGGCGCCAAGGAGAAGTTCGAGCGTCGCTACGCCTTGCTGCCGGAACGGGAGCGGGCCAACTACAAGATGCATCAGGTCAAAAAGGGCGATACCCTGCTGGCCATTGCCAGCCGCTACGATATCCGGGTCGATGATATCCTGTCCCTGAACAAAGTCAGCAACCCGCGCTCCTTGCGCATCGGCCAGGATCTCATTCTCCCGTTGCACCAGGGGCTGAGCCGCCTCCCCCTGGAAGAACTCAAGGATGACCATGCCCGCAGCGTCCGGAAGACCACCTATACCGTACGCAAGGGGGATACCCTGTCCCAGATCGCCCGCAAATACGGGGTCAGCGAGAAAGAGCTGCGCAGTCTGAACAAACTGGGCAACAAGAGCCTCATCCGCACTGGCCAGGCGTTGACGGTGGTCCAGGGACGAAGCAGCACCGGCGCCGTCGCCGGCACGTCGCAGGGGCCAACCAATGGGGCGGCCCGTCCGGCGGAGAAACGGCTCACCTATCAGGTCCAGCCCGGGGACAGTCTGTGGAAAATTGCCAACCGGCACGGGGTCACCACCCACCAGCTGCGTGAATGGAACCGTCTTCCGCCCAAGCACACTCTGCAGCCAGGCCAGAAGCTGAGCATCGTTGCCCAGGCCGGTGACGAAAAGCAGGGGAAACGGCGGATCGTCTACCAGGTGCGGCCCGGGGACACTCTCTGGGATATCAGCCGGCGGTTCGACGTCGCCACCCGGGAGATCATGGACTGGAATAACCTGGGCAACAGCGATGTCCTTCGCCCGGGCGACAAATTGACCCTGCTGGTTCAAAACGAGAAGAAAGGGTGATCTCGGCCGTTCTTTCCGGACACCGATTGGGGCTTTGACTTTTCCCGGGGGGATTGCTAAACTCACCGCTCCGATTTCTCCCCGGGCCTATTACTCGGAAAGGATTCACCCGCACTATGTACAATATGGCCATTGCCCTGCTTCTGTTTACCCTGGTCACTTTCGGTCTCTTCCTCGTGGCCAGTCTTCCTCTCTGGGGAGCTCTGCTGGCTGGCATGGTGGCATTCACCGCCGCCTATGTGCTGCTTTCCCGGCATACCTTCAAAAAACTCGGCGCCTTGCTTGAAATCGCCCAACGCGATTTGCAAGCGGGGAGGGGGGAAAAAGCGATCAAAACCCTCGAGTCGGGGTATAAATATGCTCCCTGGCAGTTCTATATCGGCCCTCAGCTCAATGCCCAGATCGGCATGGTCTATTACTTGCGGCGGGAGTTCGGCGAGGCGTTTGAATATCTGCAGAAGAGCTTCGTCCGCCATTGGGTCGCCATGGGGATGCTCGGCGTCTGTTATATGAAACGCAACAAGACCGGCAAGATGGTCGAGACCTTCGACAAAGCGACGGCGGCCTCCAAGAAGGAGCCGATGCTGTGGAATCTTTACGCCTTCTGCCTCGAAAAGGTCGGCGAAAAAGAGAAGGCGATCGCGGTCATGGAAAAAGGGATCAAGAAGACCGGGGGGGATGAACGGCTGCGGGCCAACCTGGAAGCGCTGAAGGAGGGGAAGCGGATGAAGATGATGGCCTATGGCGATCTCTGGTACCAGTTCCATCTGGAAAAACAGGGCACCCTCATCCGCCAGCAGACCAAGGCGATTCAGGGAAGGCGCAAGATCGTCCGGCGGTAACCCGATGCGGCGCAGAAAAGGTCAAACATTCACCGACCCCTTCGGCACCCTGAAGGGGTTTCGCGTTTCTGGCCAAGGCGAAACGAAGGCTCGCCCAGCGCCGCCTACCGCCCACCAGGGCCCCCCTGCGGACGAAGAGACGCTGTTTCGGCAGGAAATGGAGCGCCTTGGCGTCGACTCCACGGTCGAGTCCCCCTTGGAGTCGCCCCGTATCCCTCCCGATCGGCCACCGGAACCAGTCAGCCAGCCGCCCATGGGCGAGCGGGAGCTGTTTTTGGCGGCTCTTGGCGAGATGGAGACGGTTTTCCATGACGAAGTACCGGCGCCATCGGAGCTGCCGCCAGTACCCCGGCGGATGAAACTGGTGCGTCAGGGGAAGGTGGTTCCTGAAGCGGTGCTGGATCTGCACGGCTGTGATCGACTGCAGGCGCTGGAAAAAACCCGCCATTTCCTCGAAAATGCCCTCTGGCAGGGGAAAAAGACCATCCTGATCGTGACCGGTCGCGGGATCGGCTCCGGCGGCGAGCCGGTGCTTCGGGGGGAGGTCGAGCGTTTTTTGCAGCAGGAGGCCGGCCGCTGGGTGGTCGAGTGGGGCCGAGCCCCGGGGCGTTACGGCGGGGACGGTGCGTTAGTCGTCTTTCTGCGGGTGAGTCGATAACTGAAAGAGAAAAGGGCCGGAGAAAATCTCCGGCCCTTCAGATTGTTGACAAAGTCCCCGCCGCAAGGCGGGGATTTTGTTTTTCTAAAGGGTTAATTCCTGTATAATGCCAGCATGTTACGCTCACATGACAACA
>JACZKF010000057.1 GCA_014860175.1 Desulfuromonadales bacterium
GGGGGGGGAGATGCCTTGGGTGGCGACCTTCCATGCCGCCTGCGTGCGCATTCTGCGGCGGGAGATCAGCGCCCTCGGCTACAGCTCCGATTTCACCATTTACGACGACAGCGATCAGGAGCGGCTGCTGCGGGAGATTCTCAAAGAGCTTGACATCTCGGAGAAAACCCTGCGCCCGCGGGCGGCGGCCAGCGCCATTGACGCCGCCAAGAACCGGGGTCTGCTGCCGCAGGAAGTCGAGCGAGGCGACTATTTTCACAATCTGACCGGCAAAATCTACGAGAAGTATCAGGAGCGATTGAAGAAGGCCAACGCCGTCGATTTCGGTGACCTCCTGCTGCTTACCGTCCAGCTGTTCACTGAGCGTCCGGAAATCCTGCATCGCTATGCCGAGCGGTTCCTCTATCTGCTGGTCGATGAGTTCCAGGACACCAACCAGGTGCAGTACAGGCTGGTCCGGCAGCTCGCCTCCCGGCACGGCAACCTCTGCGTGGTGGGGGATGACGATCAGTCGATCTACCGTTGGCGCGGGGCCGAAGTCGGCAACATCCTGCATTTCGAACGCGACTGGTCCGGTTGCACGGTAATCCGGCTGGAGCAGAACTACCGCTCCACCCAGACCATTCTGACCGCCGCCGGCGAGGTGGTGGCGCGCAACGTCGGGCGCAAAGGGAAGACGTTGTGGACGGAGAACCCGCCAGGGGAGAAGATCACCCTCGAGCTCCTCCCCGACGATCTGGAGGAAGCCCGCTTTGTTGCCGCCGAAATCGCCCGTCGCCGGCGCCAGGGAGGGAAGCTGCGGGAGGTGGCGGTTTTCTACCGCACCAACGCCCAGTCCCGTCCCCTGGAGGAGGCGCTGGTGCGCGAGGGACTCCCCTACGTGATGGTGGGTGGGGTCAAATTCTTCTCCCGCCTGGAGGTGAAGGACGTCCTCGCCTATCTGCGCGCCCTGGTCAACCCCGCCGATTCCCTCTCGGCCAAGCGCATCGTCAACGTGCCGGCCCGGGGGATCGGCGCCGCCACCGTCGAGCGTATCGCCGCCCTGGAGGCCGAAGCAGGCGGCTTTCTGCCGGCCTGCGAGCTGGCTCTGACGCGAGGAGTTCTGAAGGGGGGGGCGGCCGCCCGAGTGCAGGAGTTTACCAACCTGATCGAGCGTTTCCGCCAGAAGGTCGGTCAACTCTCCTATCCGCGGCTGACCGCCGAGTTGATCGAAGAGAGCGGCTACGGCCCGGCGCTGCGGCAGACGGCCGAACAGGCTCTCTCCTCACTCGACCGGGAGGAGGCTCGCGAGCGGCTGCAGAACCTGGAGCAGTTGCTGGCCGGGATGGAGGAGCATCTCGGCAGCGAGGGGAGTCTGCAGGACTTCCTCGAACAGGTGGCCCTGGTAAGCGATCTGGACGCCTACGACGGTAGTTTGGATAGGGTGACCCTGATGACTCTGCACGCCGCCAAAGGGCTGGAATTCCCGGTGGTCTTCATGACCGGTCTGGAGGAGGGGATTTTCCCCCATGCCCGGTCCGGCAGCGGCGACGACGATCTGGAGGAGGAGCGCCGGCTCTGTTATGTCGGCATGACCCGGGCCATGGACAAACTCTATCTCAGCCATGCCCGGCGTCGGCGCATCTACGGCGACTGGCAGTTCAATGCGCCCAGTCGCTTCCTCGCCGAGATTCCGGTGGCGCTGCTAGCCGGCATCGAGGCGCCGGCGGCCGTCCTGCGCCACTCCGCCAGCCACAATCTCGCCTCGGTTCTGGAACGCTTTGCCCCCTCGCCGCTGGAGGCCGAAGAGAACGAGGATCTGTTTGAGGAGGCGGTGCGACTGGTGCCTGAAGCAGAGATGGGCCTGCGTCTCGGCACCCGGGTTCGCCACCCCAAATTCGGCGTTGGCACCGTCCGCCGCCTGGAAGGGAACGGCGATCAGCAGAAAGTGACGGTCTATTTTAGCACCGTCGGCGCGAAAAAATTACTGCTCAAATTCGCCGGCCTTGAGCCGGCCTGACCATCCAAGCGGCCCGCCGTCTTTTCCCTTGGCGGTGGGACCGCCATCTCCCTCCTGCAATTCCCCCCCCGTGTACCAGCTACTTGCGCCGGACGGTGGTGAAGGTGAAGCTGAACGAACTGGCCAGCGCATTGCCAGCCAAATCCGTCACTGCCCCTGCCGGGACTGTGACCGTGTAGGTGGTGGCTTTGTTCAGCAGCACTTGCGGGTCGATGGCCAGAGTCCGACCGGCAATGGATGTGGCGGTCGGAACCGTGCCCCCTGACACGACGCTGATGGAGGAGAAGAACGGACCTGTTTTTACCTCTTCATTAAAGTTAACGAAGATCGTCTGGTCGAACGCCACGTTATTCCCCCCGGCGGCCGGCACGGTGCTGCTGACCACCGGGGGGGAGCTGTCGCCAGCACCCAGGAGAATACGAGTTTGCATGGTCGAGGAACTGGCCACCGGCACCTCGACACCGATACCGGAGAGGGCTCCGTCATACAGGTCGCTGTCCGGTACGGTATCGGCGGCAAAGCGCCAGGCCCCCCCGAAGTAGTAGTAATGGTTGTAGTTGCCGGACACACGGCTGTCGAGTTGACTGTAGCCGAGCACCGATTCGTTGGCCTCCTCCAGGTCGACCCCCTTGTGCCTCTCATCATTGTTGATTCCGGTATTGGCTCGCTGCAGGATGACGGTTTCGTCGATGTGCCAGATGGCGACACCCCCGTTCACTCCCCAGGTGGCCAAGGCCTGGTCGAAACCGGCCAATTGGCGATTTTCGAAGAGAAAATACTGGCTGGGATCCGGAGTCGGAACCTTCAGCACGTCGTAGGAGCCGGTGGCGATGGAGTCGAGCAGGTAGTCGCCGGCGGTGGCGGCGGTTATCGGGGTGACGAACCCCTTGCGCACTTTGCTCCAGGGGTCGAGATGGGTCGGCGAGGAGCCGAGCCAGTTCCCGGAGGTATACCCCCAGCAGCCACTGGCCATCAGGCTATGAACGCCGACGCCGAAGGAGGAGCCGTCATAGTCGTACATGTCGGGGAGTCCCAGATTGTGCCCCAGTTCGTGGGCGATGACCCCGATGGTGGCCTGATGGTCGCCGTGCAGCTCCCCAGCCTGGACATAACCACCGAAGCCTGGAGTGGCCAGCCCCTTGCCATCGAGGATCAGGGCGGAATCGAGAGTCCACCAGTGAGCCCAGACGCTTGGGCTGCCGATGCCGTAGCTGGCTTCGTAGCCGGCGACGATGACCACGATGTTCAGTTCTTCTCCGCTCAGGTAGCCGTTGCCGTCCCGGTCGAAGGGGGCGAAGTTGATGAAAGGGTCGGCGGCGATCAGGGCGTTCCTGGCGATCAGCTGGTTATCCCTGAGAATCTGGCCGCCGGTATTCGGGTGCGCATAGTTGAGCCGGACGCGGACCACCCCGTCATTGCCGATTCCCTGCATCTCTTCGGCCGGTACCGGGGCCAGCTGCCCGGCAGAGACCTCGGAGAAATAGCGGTCGAGGGTGCTGCCGGTCGATCCAGCCAGCAGCTGAGCCCAACTCGTCTCCGTGGTGCGGATCTCAATGTCGAGGAAATCAACCAGCAGCAGCAGGGTTGGATGGGTCTGGGTCGGCGCGGTGGTCGGCGCGGCCGCCGTCAGCGGCGGGGTCGCGATCAGGGTGGCGCTGCTGGTGGCCAGTTGCGCCGCTCGCCACGAAACCAGCTGATCCTCGGAGAGTGCCGTCCCGGGCTTCGGATCGAGTCCGTAGCGGGCACCCGACAGGGCGACCCCCTTTTTGCCGAGAGTGGCGTATTGCCAGAACCCGTTGCTGTCCTGGAGGATGATTTCGCCGGTTCCGGCGGTGCGCCAGTTAAACCGCTCGTCCCCTTTGAGGGCAGCGGAGAGCTTTTGCCCGGTCGGTTGCAGCAAAGTTTCAATACGCCCGCTGGCCGGCGCCGCCAGGGAGGCATGGGGAGACAGCATCAGTAATACCATCACCGCCACACTCGCGAAAACCGTTCTCAACCAATTCCTGCCCATGGTTGCCTCCTTGTTCATTTAAAATTAATAAGCACTATTAATTAAACTTTTCCACGGAAGTGGGAGAAAGGAAAGAGAAAAATCATAGGGGGAAAGAATTTTCGTTCTCGGGAAGGGCGTCAGGTAGTTTTTGATGGAGGATTATCGATTGTGCGGGTTATTCAGCCAGGCTTATCTGCTGCCAGACCAGTTCAGGAATCTTTTCGTCAAGGAGCTGCAGCGACTCGGCGTATAGCCGATTGGCCTTGTCCAGGGAGCCGACCCCTTGTTGCAGCCAGCTGTCGATCGCCTGGATCTCGGCGCCAAGCAGACTGGCCACTTGGGCCTCGATGCGCGGCTGCTCCCGGCGCAGCCGCGCCACCAGCTGTTTGAGCAGTTGTGCCTGAAACGCGGTCGCTACCCCTTCGAGAACCACCATCTGCCACAAAGGGGTGCCTCGCTCCGGATAGTCGGATTTCCAGGCGGCGACCACTCCCAGCAGCAGCTCGCTGCTCTTGCGCAGCCCATTTTGCAAAAAGGCCTGGCGGGCTTCCTCCCGCTTGCTCTGGCGCAATTGTCCGATTTCTTCCGCCGTCATGAAGGAATGGATATACGCCGTCTCCGGCCAGGAGAGATTGGTTTGGCTCAGCCGCTCGGTCAACTGCTCCCAGGCGAGTTTTCCCGCTTCGAAATGGAAGCGGCGGACAATGCTGAAGCGAGCCCGGGGCAACACCTGGCGTGATTCCCTCCCCGGGGCGACGGCCTGCTCGGTCTCCAACAGAAAAGCTCGCAGTTCATCGAGTTCGGCGCCGCCGAGGCTGGTGCCGAGCCGCTGGTGCATCGCCTCGATGTCCTCACGGATTTCCTGGTGGCGCAACGCTTCCAGCTGCACCTTGTTGATGACCGTTTCCCCCTGGCGCTGCTCGGGCATTTCGGGGCTCGTCAACTCCCGCTGGCGGGTCTCGATCTCCACCTCCAGGCGTTGAATGGTGGCATCGAACTGGTCCCTGAGCTCCTTCAGGCCATGCACCTCCGGTGAGTTTTGCGCCGCAGGAGGAGGGGCGGTGGAGCGAAAAAGGCCGTCCAGAAATCCGAACAGGCCGTGCTTTTCGGCTTTCTCCATGGCGGCGGTTCTCCGTGGTGAGGGGGACCAGAAGAGTATATATCACCGCCGAGGGTGGGAAAACAAGCTCCTGGCAGGCTGCTGCTCAAATTTCAATTAAAGATGTTGAACCCTGGTCTGTTCGTGCTATAAATTTTTAACCTCGACTCCTCCCGCCGATTCTCCCTGTCTG
>JACZKF010000539.1 GCA_014860175.1 Desulfuromonadales bacterium
GCCAGGAACCGTTCCAGTGGGTGCCGCCGGCCGAGGAGGACGACACCCCGGCGGAGCCCGCCGCCGCCGTGGCCTCTTCTCTGACAGAGTCGGCGCCGGCGGCGGAGGATTCTCCCCCTCCACCAGCAGCATCGTCGGCCCCGGATTCCCACCCCAGGGGGGGCGGTCACCAGGTTGTTTGCTCCGCCTGCGGGCTGATCCAGCCGGCCGGCGAGAGGTGTCGCGGCTGTGGGGTTCTGTTCGGCGCCATCGCCACCGCCACCACGCCCAGCTTCCGCTTTGCCGGCTTCTGGCTCCGATTGGTCGCTTTTCTACTCGACTCGCTACTGGTGTCGGTGCTCCAGTTCGTCCTCAGCTTCCTGCTGCTGCAGGCCAGCCGCCTGGCCGGGGCCCCGATCGATGAGAAAACATTTTTGATCCACCTGACCCTGGAATTTTTCGGCATGGTTCTGGCTATCGCCTATTTCGTCTTCTTCACCGGCTACAGCGGCCAGACCCCCGGCAAGCGGGTGATGAAGCTGCGGGTGGTGCGCACCGATGGCACCGCCGTCGGTTACGGCCGGGCTTTTCTGCGGGAAGTACCAGGCAAGCTCCTCTCTGGCGTCCTGCTCGGGATCGGTTATCTGATGGTCATCTTTCATCCGAAAAAGCAGGGTCTGCACGATCTGCTGGCGGATACGTATGTGATAAAAACCTAGTATTCAGGAGTCAGTATCCGGAATTCAGACTCCTGGATCTGAATTCTTTCCGGATTCTGAATTCTTTCCTCAAAAGGAGAACTTCCATGTCCAAGAAGGGTTCCGTCAACAAAGTTGTCCTCGCCTATTCGGGGGGGCTCGACACCTCGATTATTCTCAAATGGCTGGTCGAGGAGTACCAGTGCGAGGTGATCGCCTACTCCGCCGACCTCGGTCAGGGGGAGGAGCTCGACCATATCCCGGAGAAGGCGAAGAAGACCGGGGCCAGCAAGTGCCACATCCTCGATCTGAAGGAAGAATTCGTCCGCGACTTCGTCTTCCCGATGTTTCGCGCCAACGCCATTTACGAGGGGCGCTACTTCCTCGGCACTTCCATCGCCCGGCCGCTGATCGCCAAGGCGCAGATGGAAATCGCCGCCCAGGAGGGGGCCGATGCGGTCTCCCACGGCGCCACCGGCAAAGGGAACGACCAGGTGCGCTTCGAGCTCGCCTACTACCATTTCGACCCGGCGATCAAGGTCATCGCCCCCTGGCGCGAGTGGGATCTGAAGAGCCGCACCGCCCTGGAGGAGTACGCCCAGAAACACGGCATTCCGGTCCCGACCAGCAAAAAGTTCCCCTGGAGCTCGGACCGCAACCTGCTGCACATCTCCTTCGAGGGGGCGATTCTGGAGAACCCCTGGGCCGAGGCGCCGGAGGAGATGTACGCCCTCACTACCCGCCCCGAAGACGCCCCCGACCAGGCCGAGTACGTCGAGGTCGAGTTCGAGAGGGGGGATGCGGTGGCCGTCAACGGTGAGCGCCTGTCGCCGGCCAACCTCCTGGCCCGCCTCAACCAGTTCGGCGGCAGGCACGGCATCGGCCGCGTCGACCTGCTGGAGAACCGCTATGTCGGCATGAAGAGCCGCGGCGTCTACGAGACCCCGGGCGGCACCATTCTCGAGGAAGCGCACCGGGCCGTCGAGTCGATTACCATGGACCGCGAGGTGATGCACCTGCGTGACTCCCTGATGCCGCGCTACGCCGACATGATCTACAACGGCTACTGGTTCTCTCCCGAGCGGCTGGCACTGCAGACGCTGATCGACGCCACCCAGCAGACGGTCAACGGCAAGGCACGGATCAAGCTGTACAAGGGGCACTGCCGGACCGTCGGCCGCGACTCGGCCAACGACAGCCTGTTCAACGTCGATTTCGCCACCTTCGAAGCCGACCAGGTCTACAACCAGGCCGACGCCGAAGGGTTCATCAAGCTCAACGCCCTGCGCATGCGCATCGCCGCCATCCAAAGACAGACGAAGAAGTAGGAGGAGATTGGAGGGTACGGATGGAGGGCAATTTTGAATTTTGAATTCTAAATTTTGAATTTAATTCAAAATCCAAAATTCAAAATTCAAAATTTGTTCTTTCCTTCCGTGCCCTCCCGTCATGCACCGCCATGGAGTTCAGGAAACAGCACATAAAAACGTCAGTCGTCGCCTGCATTGTCGACGAACAGGAGCAGGTCTTGCTGACCCGCCGCTGCATCCACCCTTTTGCGACCAGTGGGTGATGCCGGGAGGGAAGATCGACCATGGCGAAGCAATCCTCGCCGCCCTGCACCGGGAAGTGCGCGAAGAGGTGGGGCTGGAGATTCGGGTCGAGGGGCTGATCGACGTCTACGAGCATCTGCAGGTCGGTGACGACAGCGCCCATTTCGTCATTCTCTACTACCGCGCCGCCCCGACCGGCGGCACCCTGGCGCCCAACGGCCAGGAATGTACCGAAGCCAGCTGGATGCCTAAGTTGGTTTTGCCGACCCTCGATCTGCCGCCTGGGGCCAAACACATTCTCAGCCGGATCTTTCCCGACCTCCCCTGGCCGTCGGCCGCCCGGGCCGCCGCCCCTTGCACCCCTGACGAACCGCTGATGTGCCCGGTGGAAAAACACTGAAGCCATGTACCGCATCGTCGACAAACCGATCAACGTCGAATTTCCCCAGGGGCACCATCTGCACGCCCTGGTTTGCCAGACCCCCAACCATGTCGGGGATGACCCCTGTCTCCCCTGTGGGCTGGCCGAGCCGGAGAAGCAGTGGCTGCACCTGCGCTCGATTTTCCAGTTGGCCGTGGCGGCTCCAGGCAACCTCAAGCGGCTGCATTTCCTGATCCTGCCGGAGTCGGTAGTGCCAGCCGACCGGGTGGAAGACGCCCTGGTCCTGATCCGCGACCAGTTCCGCCCGAACACCGTCACCATCTTCGGGGTGGAGCATGTGCGGCTGACCCGTTATCTGGAATTTTTGCGTCGCTACCGCGACGACAACGAAGAGGTTCTGGCCTCGGTCCGGGAGGATCTCGCTTCTGGCGATGTCGAAGGGGTGCCGGTCAACTGGTGTGTCACGGCGATCAAGGAGGCCGACGGCCGGCTGCGGGTCTTTCTGCAGGCCAAGAGCCACCCCTTCGGCGGCGAGGAGACCATCGACTCCGTGCACGACCTGTATCGGGGGAAGGTCTTCCCGCTGTTTCGCTGCACCCCCGTCGGCTTCAACTTCACCACCATGATCTGCATCGACTACATCTACCGCGACCTCTACCGGTCGAACATCAGCGAGGTGATCACCCGGGCCAACCAGCTCTTCTTCCAGACCCGCCAGCGCCTCGACCTGCTGGTGGTGCTGGAGTGCAACCCGAAGCCCGAGCACCCGGCCTTTCGCGACGTGGTCAACGGCTTTTACGGCGAATATCTCTCCCGTGCCCCCGGCGTGCGCGAGACGGTGACGATCTTCTGCAACACCTCCGAGGAGACCACCGGCATCGCCTGCAAGGGGGAGTGCACGTACGGCTACTCGTCTGTGATCATCCACGGCAGTCACAAGATCAATGCCATCGAATTCGCCGATTTCGCCTCCGACGACTTCGACGGTCTGCCGGTCTGCCGGCTGCGTTTCGGCAAGGAGAGCCGCCTCTACTATTTCAACCTCCCCCTCTTCCACGAACTCGACCCGCGCACCACCCGCTTCCCGCTGAAGATTCACGGGATCTACCGGCCGGACGGGACGAGCGGGTGGGTGCAGATGGAGGAGGGGTAATCAAATTATTCACCACGAATGCACACGAATAAACACGAATAGAGCCTTTGAAACTAATCTTTTTTGAAAAGAATTATTGGTGTGCATTCGTGTTTATTCGTGGCTAAAAATTTAAAAGGAGCAATTGAATGTCAGAAAAACCTTGGGCCGGGCGCTTTACCCAGCCGACCGACAAATTCGTCGAGGAGTTCACCGCCTCCATCGGCTTCGATAAACGACTCTATCGCTACGACATCGAAGGCTCCATCGCTCACGCCCGGATGCTGGCCAAGCAGGGGATCGTCAGCGCCGATGAAGCGGAGCAGATCGTCGCCGGCCTGCTGTCGATCCTGACCGACATCGAGGCGGGGAATTTCGAGTTCAAGGTCGCTCTCGAAGATATCCACATGAACATCGAGGCGCGGCTCATCGAGCGGATCGGTCCGGTCGGCGGCAAGTTGCACACCGCCCGCTCGCGCAACGACCAGGTCGCCCTCGACATCCGCCTCTACCTGCGCGACGAAATCGGCGAGATCCTCGCCTGGCTCGACCGTCTGCAGCAGGCGCTGCTGACCCAGGCCGAGGCCAACCTCGACACCGTCATGCCCGGCTACACCCATCTGCAGACGGCCCAGCCGGTCCTCTTCGCCCACCACCTGCTCGCCTACTACGAGATGTTCCAGCGCGACGCCGGCCGCCTGGCCGACTGCCAGCGGCGGTTCAACCTCTCGCCGCTGGGGGCCGGCGCCCTGGCCGGGACCACCTTCCCCATCGACCGGGAGTTCGTCGCCGAGCAGCTCGGCTTCGCCGGGGTGACCCGCAACAGCCTCGACTCGGTCTCCGACCGCGACTTCGCTCTGGAGTTCTGCTCGGCCAGCGCCATCGTCATGATTCACCTGTCGCGCCTGGCCGAGGAGCTGATCCTCTGGTCGAGCGCCGACTTCGCCTTCATCGATCTCTCCGACGCCTTTTGCACCGGCAGCTCGATTATGCCGCAGAAGAAAAACCCCGACGTCCCCGAACTGGTGCGCGGCAAGAGCGGGCGGGTGATCGGCAACCTGGTCGCCCTGTTGACCCTGATGAAGTCGCTCCCTCTCGCTTACAACAAAGACATGCAGGAAGACAAGGAGCCGCTCTTCGACACCATCGATACGGTCAAGGGGAGCCTGAAGATCTTCGCCGACATGATCGCCGAGATGCGGGTGCGCCAGGAGAACATGCGGCGCGCCGCCGCCCGCGGCTTCTCCACCGCCACCGACGTCGCCGACTACCTGGTGCGCCAGGGGATCCCCTTTCGCCAGGCCCACGAGATCGTCGGCAAGACGGTGCGCTACTGCCTCGAGCAGGGGAAAGACATCCCCGAGCTCTCGCTCGAGGAATTCCGCCAGTTCTCCGCCGCCATCGGCGACGACATCTACCAGTACGTCACCCTCGATGCCTCGGTCAACGCCCGCACAGCCACCGGCGGCACCGCCCGCGAGGCGGTGGCGCGGGAAATCGCCCGGGCGCGTGGCGAACAATCAAGGAAATAGACAAAAATGCTTTCTCACGCGAAGACGCGAAGATCGCGAAGGAAACCCAAGATTCTAGATTTTCTTCGCGATCTTCGCGGCTTCGCGTGAAATGAGGTCTGCCGTGAAAAAGATTACCGTTCTTCTTTTCATCCTCCTCGCCCTCGCCGCCTGCGGCAAAAAAGGGCCGGTGCGGCCGCAGCTGCTGTCGCTGCCGGCGGCGCCGACGGCGCTGAGCATCGAGCAGCGCGGCGAGCGCTTTCTCCTCTCCTGGGGGGTTCCTGACCTGAACCAGGACGGCACTCCCCTCACCGACCTGGCGGGGTTCCGGATCGAACGGCTGCGCTACGACCTGACCGAAGGGTGCCCCGAGTGCCGGGACGACTTTCAACCGGTGGTGGTGATCGATCTCGACTACCTGCGCGATACGCAGCGGCTGGGCGACCGCCTCCTCTGGTGGGACGCCGTACCGCGGCCGGGGAGCGGCTACTCCTACCGGGTGGTGCCGGTGACCGTAAAGGGTCGCGACGGGGCGCCAGCGCGCCAGAAGCGACCCTTCGTGGCGCCGCCGTCACCACCGCAGCAGTTGGTGGCCACCTCCCACGACCGGCAGGTCCGCCTGGACTGGCAGCGGCCGGAAGCGGCGGCCGACGGCCAGGTGACCGGCTGGCACGTCTACCGCTGGCTGCCGACCGGGTCGGTGCCGCTGGTGCCGGTGACGTCGCGTCCGCTGACAGATCCCTTCTTCGAGGATCTCGGCCTGGAGAACGGTCAGACCTACCTCTACACGGTCACCACCATCGTCGAGCAACACGGTTTCTCGGCGGAGAGCCTGCCGGCGGAGACGGTCCGGGCCCAGCCTCGAGCGGAGCCGTAAAGAAGATTGTGGCGTTTTGACAACGCCGGGACAGTATGTTAGATATAATGGCTTTTTGCGCCGGCCGAGGCTGGCCGCTGCTATACCTCCCCCGTTTTAACCCTGTTTTCTTTCATTCGCTCTGGAGGAGAAAAAAATGTTCAAAGGGTCCATGGTCGCCATTGTCACCCCCTTCGATCGCCACGGGCAGTTTGACGAAGAGAAATACCGTCAGCTGATCGAGTTCCAGATCGAAAACGGCACCGACGCCATCATCCCCTGCGGCACCACTGGGGAATCGGCTACCCTCGACTATGCCGAGCACGACAGGGTCATCCAGGTCTGCATCGAACAGGTCAACAAGCGGATTCCGGTCATCGCTGGCACCGGCTCCAACTCCACCGCCGAGGCGATCGAGCTGAGCCTGCATGCGAAGGAGATGGGGGCCGACGCGGTGCTGCTGGTCTCCCCCTACTACAACAAGCCGTCCCAGGAGGGGCTCTACCAGCACTACAAGGCGCTGGCCGAGCAGGTCCCCCTGCCGCAGGTTCTCTATAACGTCCCCGGCCGCACCGGCATGAACATGGAGGCGAAGACCACCATCCGCCTGGCCGAGTTCGCCAACATCGTGGCGATCAAGGAGGCCTCCGGCAACGTCACCCAGGCGAGCGAGATCATCGCCGCCGTCGGCGACAAGCTCGACGTCCTCTCCGGCGACGACTTCCTCACCCTGCCGCTGATGGCCTGCGGCGCCAAGGGGGTGATTTCGGTCACCGCCAACATCCTGCCCAAGGACGTCAAGGCAATGGTGCAGGCGATCTTCGACGGCCGCTGGGAAGAGGCGAAGCGGCTGCATCTGAAGATGCTGGCGGTGCACCAGGCGATGTTCATCGAAGCCAACCCGGTGCCGGTGAAGACCTCCCTGGAGCTGATGGGGATGATCGAAGCGCACGTGCGTCTCCCCCTGGTCAGCCTGCAGCCGGCCAGCCTGGAGAAGCTCAAGAGCGAGCTGAAAAACTACGGAGCGATTTAAACATAGGTCCGATTGGACCTATATGACCTATTCGACCTATTGAGGTTTTTCGATGATCAGGATTGCAGTGACGGGTGCCGCGGGGCGCATGGGGGGGCGGATCATTACCGCCATCCGCGAGGCCGACGGGATGGAGCTGTCCGGGGCGGTGGAACGGGCCGGCCATGAGATGATCGGGCACGATGCCGGCCAGTCGGCTGGCGGCGCCCCCCTCGGGGTGAAGATCGCCGACTCGCTGGAGCGGGCGATGGAGAAAGCCGATGTCCTCATCGACTTCACCTTCCCCGAGGTGAGTCTGCGCAATCTCGGCGCCTGCGCCCGCCTGGGGAAGAAGGTGGTCATCGGCTCCACCGGCTTCACCCCCGAGCAGCGCCAGGAGGTGGTCAAGTTCGCCCAGAAGATCCCCATCGTCCTGGCCCCCAACATGAGCGTCGGGGTTAACGCCTGCTTCAAGCTGCTCAAGGAGACGGCCAAGATCCTCGGCGACGGTTTCGATGTCGAGATTGTTGAACTGCACCACAACAAGAAAAAGGACGCCCCGTCCGGCACCGCCGTGCGCATGGGGGAGATCGTCGCCGATGCCCTCGGCCGCGACTACCACCAGGTGGCCAATTGCCATCGCGAGGGGATGACCGGCGAGCGCACCCGCGAGGAGATCGGCATGCAGACGGTGCGCGGCGGCGACATCGTCGGCGAGCACACGGTCTACTTCATCGGCATGGGGGAGCGGATCGAGATCACCCACCGCGCCATGAGCCGCGACATGTTCGCCCGCGGCGCCGTGCGGGCTGCCGGCTGGCTGGCGAATCAGCCGGCGGGACTGTATGACATGCAGGATGTGCTCGGGCTCAAATAAACCTGATCTGAGATTTGCCGGGGTTCTTCTTTTCCGCCCTTCTGCTTTGGGCCTCTCGGGCGGGGTGGCTTTTCTATCCCCTCGATCGAGCCGAGCGCAGTGTTTTTAATCCGAGGCTTTCGGGGACGAACTGTCTGAGCCCGCAGGGCGAGTTTTCGTCCCCGTCGGATTAAAAATGCTGAGCGAGGGGACCCCGCAGGGGCGAAGATCGTGGGGTGCCCTTTTTCTGCTTACTCTTTTTGGGCAAGCAAAAAGAGTAAGGCGCCGTCGGGGGGCGCAACCCCCGGGTTCTGAGCTGAAACGATTTTCAACCTTTTCAGCCCCGCGGACGCTGCGAGAACACCGCAAACCGCGGGCGCTGCGCCCCGCACCCCGCCCTACTTCTTTTGCTAGCCCAAAAGAAGTAGGCAAGAAAAGGGCTTTGTCCTGCGGACGGCATCTCTTTCGCGATGATTGTACTTCTTTTAGCCGTCTTCTGAGAGTTGACCACCTGTGCTTCGTGGTTCCTCCACCGGGGCGGAACAGTCGGCAGCCTTGAGCAGTAACCTGGATTCGGCTTTGTCTGCAGTCGGGTTGCTGGTTTTAAAATCAAAAAAACAAAGCCAATAAACAAGCCATCTAAACCAAACCTGCTGCAGCATTCCATTTTGGACTTTCACCATAGGAAGGAGCTTTTGCATGGCCCGCATCAATGACAACTACCTGAAACTCAAAGCCGGCTATCTGTTCCCTGAGATCGGCCGCCGCGTTCGTGCTTTCGCCGCCGCCAATCCGTCGGCCAAAGTCATCCGTCTCGGCATCGGCGACGTCACCCGGCCGCTGGCGCCGGCCGTTCTCAAGGCGTTCCACGACGCCGTCGACGACCTCGGCACCACCGAAAACTTCGCCGGCTACGGCCCGGAGCAGGGGTACGACTGGCTGATCAACACCATCATCGAGAAGAGCTACAAGCCGCTCGGCGTCAGCCTGAAGACCGAGGAGATGTTCATCTCCGACGGCTCCAAGTGCGACTGCGCCAACATTCTCGACATCTTCGCCCTCGACAATGTGGTCGCCATCGGCGACCCGGTCTACCCGGTCTACAACGACACCAACGTGATGATCGGCCGTACCGGCGAGGCCGACGCCAAGGGGTACTACCAGGGGATCGTCTATCTCCCCTGCACCGAGGCGAACCAGTTCATCCCCGAGCTGCCGAAGCAGAAGGTCGACATCATCTATCTCTGCTTCCCCAACAACCCGACCGGCACCGTGGCGAGCAAGGCCGAGTTGAAGAAGTGGGTCGACTACGCCAACGCCAACGACGCCGTCATCTTCTTCGACGCCGCCTACGAGGCGTTCATCACCAACCCCGACATCCCGCACTCCATCTACGAGATCGAAGGGGCGAAGAAGTGCGCCATCGAGTTCCGCTCCTTCTCCAAGACCGCCGGCTTCACCGGCGTGCGCTGCGGCCTGGTCGTGGTGCCGGAAGAGGTGATGGGGACGACCAGCAGCGGCGAGAAGTTCTCCTTCAACAAGCTCTGGCTGCGCCGCACCACCACCAAGTTCAACGGCGCCTCCTACCCGGTGCAGAAAGCCGCCGCCGCCGTCTACTCCGACGAGGGGTGGAAGCAGAACAAAGAGATCATCGACTACTATATGGAAAACGCCCGCCTCATCCGCGAAGGGCTGACCGCGGCGGGGATCACCTGCTACGGCGGCGTCGACGCCCCCTACATCTGGCTCAAGACCCCCGGTGGGATGAGTTCCTGGGACTTCTTCGACAAGCTGCTCAACGAATGCAACGTGGTCGGGACGCCGGGTTCCGGCTTCGGGCCGAGCGGCGAAGGGTACTTCCGGTTGTCGGCGTTTGGGCATCGGGAGAATGTGGTAGAGGCGGTGGCGAGGATCAGGAAGAATCTGGGGTAAAATGACGAAAGGCGGCCGAAAGGCCGCCTCAGATTGTTGACAAAGTCCCCGCCGCAAGGCGGGGATTTTGTTTTTCTAAAGGGTTAATTCCTGTATAATGCCAGCATGTTACGCTCACATGACAACAAGCAGATCGGCATGGAATTCGTGAGCATCGAAGAA
>JACZKF010000540.1 GCA_014860175.1 Desulfuromonadales bacterium
TTCTTCGATGCTCACGAATTCCATGCCGATCTGCTTGTTGTCATGTGAGCGTAACATGCTGGCATTATACAGGAATTAACCCTTTAGAAAAACAAAATCCCCGCCTTGCGGCGGGGACTTTGTCAACAATCTGAGGCGGCCGTGAAGGCCGCCTCTTTTTTTTCAGCGGGGGAAAATCCGCACCGGCGCGAAGCCGCCCCCGGGGGTGCGCAGGTTGGTGACCTGTCCCCGATAAAGACGGGCGGTGACGCCGAGAGGACGCTGACGGTAGGCGAAGAGGCGAAAATCGGTCTTCATCGGCTCGTCGGGGGTGCAGAAGGTTTCGGACGGAGGGATTTCCCGCTGCGCCAGCGTCTGGGTTGGGGGGAGGAGATCGAAGCGGGTGCGGGAGATTTTTCTCCCGAGAAAAACCCCGCGGCTGCCGAAGCGATCGACCGGCTTGAACACCCATTGCTGTCGGCTGCGCCACAGCTCTTCCCGGTTCGACTCGGTGAGAAGGCAGGTGGACGGTACGGTCCCGGTGAGCAGGTCGATCTCGGCCCGATTCAACCCCAAGAGCGGCAAAGAAGCGGCATCGGACCACAGTCCCATCCGGCGTTTGTCACCCAGCAGACCATAGATGAACGGGTTGGGGGTAAGACAAACGGTGCCGGCCAGCCAGGCGGCACGGACTCCAGCCAAGGGGGGACTCTCCAGGTAGAAGTCGCAGTGCCGGTTGTAGATGAGGTCGACCCGCTGGCCATCGGCGAACACCCCCTCGGCTCCGGCCTGGAGCTGCTGCGGGTCGACGATACTGACCCGCGTCCCCCAAGACTGACGGAACAGTTGCGCCAACGCTTCCATCTCCCGATACAGGAACTGCTCCGGCGGTCGTTCGTCGATGATCACCAGGTGCGACGGGCGCGGGAGTCGTCCGTGACTGAACTGGTGCATCTCGGCGGCGAAGGGGTCGAGGAACCGGCGGAGCAGCCGCTCCGGCATCGCCGCTTGCGCCTGGCTGGCCGAGGGGTGGTGGGCCAGATAGGCGAGCAGGGCACCACCGGCATTGGTGTTCACCTCGATCAGCCAGGGGTGGCCAGCGCCATCGAGATGGAAATCATACCCCATCATTACCGCCGCGTGCCCCGGGTCGTGCCGGGCGCTCAGCGGCACCTCGGGCCAGACCGCCTCCCGGTAGGCCGGCCGGCGGCTGAGCTGCTCGAGCAAACGCACCAGCTGCACCATCCGACGCAGGGCCGAACGGGGCAGATCGACGGGACAGGAGACCACAGTGTCGCGAAACAGGGGCATGGCGTTACTCCGAGGAGTTTGCGCCTAGTCTGCCATAGAAGAGAGGGAAGGAAAACCGGCCTCTGTGGGTGAGGCGCTTTTTTTCCGCCAGCGGCATCCTGAGCGTGCGGGCCAGGGGGCGGGCAAAAAAAGCCCCGGCAGGAGGGTGCCAGGGCGGTCAGGGATAAGGGCTTCGGCGATCAGCGGCGCAGCTTCTCGGCCAGCAGTTCGATGGTGTGGGCGGCACGTACCGCTGAGTCGGCCTTTTCCAGCCCGCCACGGATCTGCATCAGGCAGCCGGGGCAATCCATGGCCACGCAGGCGGCGCCGGTCTTCTCGATATTGCTGATCTTGTCCTCGAGGATGTTGCGGGCGATGTTGGGATGGCTGGTGAACGAATAAGAGCCGCCAAAACCGCAGCAGCGATCGGCGCGGGCCATCTCCACCACTTGGTGGCCGGCGGCGGCCAACAGCTCCCGCGGCTGCTCCCAGACCCCGGCGCCGCGCTTCAGGTGGCAGGAGTCGTGATAGGTCACCGTCCCCGGCGCGTCGGCGAGACCGGCAAAGATTTCCGTGTCGCCAAGGACATCGACGATGAATTTGGAAACATCAATGGTGATGGCGGCGAGCTGCTCGGACTTCCTGGCCAGGAGCGGATGGTCCTTGAGGTGCTCGACGAAATCCTTTTGCAGGGCCATGGTGCAGGTCGGACAGGTGGTCAGCACGTAATCGGGTTGATCCGCCAGCAGGGCGGCGATGTTCTGCTCGGCCAGCTCCACCGCCGTCTCCTTGTCCCCCGAATAGAGGGCCGGAATGCCGCAGCAGTTCTGCTCCTTGGGAAAAAAGACCTCCACCCCCAGGCGGTTCATCACTTGGACCAGATCGCGGCCGAGCTCGGGATAGAGAAAGTCGTTGGCGCAGCCGGCGAAGAAAGCGACCCGGTAGCGCGGCTTCTCCAGCTTCTGCGGCAGGTCGGCGAAGAGGTCGCGCAGCGGCTTCTCGGCGATGGCCGGCAGGGTGCGCCATTCGGTCAGGGAGGAGAAGAACATCGGCAGATGGCGAATGGTGCGCTCGCCGCGCGTCACCGGTTTTTGCAGCAGGCTGGCGGCGCGAATCAGGGTGTGGAAGAGTTTGCGGTTGCGCATCACCCGCTTGAAGACCAGCGACTTGCCGGCGCCGATCCCCTCGGCGTCGCCGACCGTCTCGCGCAGATGCAGGATAATGCTCTCCAGATCGATCTGGCTCGGGCAGACGGCGACGCAGGCGCGGCAGCCGATGCAGGCGCGCACGATCTCCGCCGCCTTGTCGATGCCGTCGAAAAAGGCGGTGAGAATGACGCCGATGGCGCTGATATAGATGTGGCCGAAGACGTGGCCGCCCACCGTCTGGTAGACCGGGCAGACGTTGGCGCAGGCGCCGCATTTGATGCAGCGCAGAGCGTCGCGGCAGTGCGGATCGGCGGCCAGGGTGCTGCGGCCGTTGTCGAGCAGGACGATGTGCAGCTCCTTCTCCCCCTCGCCGCAAGGGACGGCACCGGTGATCCAGGAGACGTAGGAGGTCAGCAGCTGGCCGGTGGCGTTCTTCGGCAGCACCTGGATGATGCGGGCGGCGTCCTCCAGCTTCGGCACCAGCTTCTCGATACCGACCAGCGCCACATGGATCTTCGGCAAGGTGGTGACCAGCCGGGCATTCCCCTCGTTGGTGATCAGGGCAAGGCCGCCGGTCTCGGCCACGGCGATGTTCGCCCCGGAGATCCCCATCTCGGCATCGAGATACCCCTGGCGCAGCTGCTCGCGGGCCACCTGCACCAGATGGGTGATGTCGGCCGGCTCCGCCTGGCCGGTCACCTTGCTGAACAGCGCGGCCACCTCTTCCTTGAACATGTGGATGGCCGGCATCACCATGTGGCTGGGGCGCTGGCCGGCCAACTGAATGATCCACTCCCCCAGATCGGTCTCCAGCGCCTTAACCCCCGCCTTCTCCAGTTCCTTGTTCAGGTGGGTCTCCTCACTGGCCATACTCTTGCTTTTGACCACCTGCGTGACGCCACGCGCCTTGGCCAGCTCAACAATATAGGTGTTGGCCTCGGCGGCGGTGCGGGCCAGATGGACGGTGGCACCGCCGGCCTGCGCATTGCGGATGAACTCGGCCAGATAGTCGGCATGATGCTCGCGCACCTCGTCCTTGCTGGCGGCGATGGCGCCGCGCAGAGCCTCGAAATCGAGACCGGCGAAAGCATTTTGCCGGGCGATCACATAGGCATCGGCGAAGCGGTGCAAGGCCTCCTGCAACTTCGGGGTGGCCAAGGCTTCTTCGATGCGCTGCTTGTATTGGCGAGTGCGCTCTTTTGTCATTGTTTTTCCTCTTGCATTCAAATCTGACCGATCGGTCGGATCCGACCGATCGGTCAGATTCAAAAATCCTAAAGCTCCAGAAAATCGCCGCTGAGCCCGTCAACCAGCAGCAGGTGCAGTTCCTTCGGGCCATGCACGCCGATGGTCAGCACCCGCTCGATATCGGCGGTGCGACTCGGACCGGTGATATAGGCCAGGAAATGGCGGGGGGACAACTCCCGGAATTGCCGCAGGAAAGGGACGGCGGCCAGGCTGTCGGGGAGGATTTTGCGCGGGTCGAGCAGGACAAAGTGACGTTCCGGCAACGTCGTCGCCAGCCGCACCGCTTCGTCGGTGCTGTTGAGCACCACGGTGCCGGTATCGGCGAAGGCAAAATTGGCGCCGGTCACCCCGGCGGCAGCGGTCGG
The DNA here is from genome assembly GCA_014860175.1 of Desulfuromonadales bacterium. Classification (GTDB taxonomy): domain Bacteria; phylum Desulfobacterota; class Desulfuromonadia; order Desulfuromonadales; family JACZKF01; genus JACZKF01. The sequence goes on from JACZKF010000540.1 coordinate 4,031, forward strand.
CGCCTGGCGGCGGAAATCGTCCTCGACCACCTCGCAGCCGCCACTTCGCAGTGCGCCGGCAAGACCGCCGCGCGCCAAGGAGACCGAGGGGGGCAGGAGCACGCGGCCACCGGCGTGCTCGAGGATATAGCTGGTTGCATCCGCCATCCCGTTGAGCAGCGGCACCTGGGCCCCAGCCCGGCGGGCCATCTCGCAAAAATTAACCCTCATCACCTCACCCACTGCTTCTCTGGTCAGAAAAATAATTGGTCTTACCTGTTTCGCTCTTATCCTAATGGCGGTATACTTTGCTGTCAAGGGCATAACATCGTTTTTGACCAGCTCTCCCAGGCGGGTCAGGAGCTTTACCACCAAACGATCCGACTCTGCATCAGTCGATTCGTTTTTGCATCGATGAAATTTATTGTTTGTTTTTGGTCTGTTACTGCCATTTTCCGGTGCCAGATGATCCGTTTTTGAATCGTTTCGATTCACCTGTGCAAGAGCCCAGGCAGCAAAGGGTTGATCAGGCACCTCTTTTTAATTTGGCCCGTCCCTTGCTAGAAAAACAGCATTCTCCTATGGAGGCAAATTCATGACGGAAATATTCCTTATAGCTGCCCGACGCACCCCTTTCGGCTCCCTGGGCGGTCAGTTGGCTGAACTTTCGGCACCGCAATTGGCGGCCACGGTCATCGGTGCCCTGCTCGACGACGCCGGCCTCCCCCCCGAAGCGGTGGAGGAAGTCATCATCGGTCAGGTCCTCTCCGGCGGTTGCGGCCAGGCGCCGGCCCGCCAGGCAATGCGACTGGCGGCGCTTCCCGACCGGGTGCCGGCCCTGACCATTAACAAGGTGTGCGGCAGCGGGCTCAAGGCGATCATGCTGGCGGCCGGCTCCATCGCCCTGGGGGATGCCGGCGTGGTCGTCGCCGGCGGCATGGAAAGCATGTCGCGAGCCCCTCATGCCCTCTTGCAAGCGCGCGCCGGCTATCGGCTGGGGGGGGGCGAATTGGTCGATCTGCTGCTGCACGACGGACTGATCGATCCGTACTCCAGCCGCCACATGGGGGAGATCACCGAAACCTGGATCACCCGACACGGCCTTGGCCGCGAGGAACAAGACGCCTATGCGCTTCGCTCCTATCAGCTGGCGCAGGCGGCGGTACGCGACGGACGCTTCCGCGAGGAATTAGCCCCGGTCCTCAAGAAAGACCGCAAGGGGGAGACGCTGATCGAGCAGGATGAGGAACCCTTCAAAGTCGATTTCGCCCGGCTGCCCACCCTCAAACCTGCCTTTCGCAAGGACGGCACCATCACCGCCGGCAACGCCTCGACCATCAATGACGGCGCGGCCCTCGCACTGCTCGCCGGCGAAGCGGCAGCAAAAACCCATGGCCTGAAGCCGCGGGCGCGATTGGTGGCGGTGGCGACCGAAAGCACCGATCCGGCGCTCTTCGCCGAAGCGCCGGTGGAGGCGATCCGTAAAGTGTTGCGCAAGGCCGGCCTGAAACTCGCCGACATCGATCTGTTCGAAATCAACGAGGCCTTCGCCGCCGTGCCGTTGCTGGCCACCAAGCAGCTCGACCTCGATCCACAGCGGGTCAATGTCCACGGCGGCGCGGTCGCCCTCGGCCACCCCATCGGCGCCAGCGGCGGCCGCCTGCTCGCCACCCTGGTGCGGGAACTGCACGCCCGCAAGGGGCGCTACGGCCTGGCCACCCTGTGCATCGGCGGCGGCGAAGCGGTAGCGGTCATCATTGAACGCGTTTGAATTACAGCCCCCTCTCCCCTCGTGGGAGAGGGTTGGG
>JACZKF010000541.1 GCA_014860175.1 Desulfuromonadales bacterium
GCCCCAGCCCGGCGCCGCCATACCTGCGGGTGAAGGAGCCATCGGCCTGGCTGAAGCACTGGAAGATCATCTGCTTTTTTTCTTCCGGGATGCCGGCGCCGGTATCGCTCACGGCAAACTCCAGGTCGCTACCGAGCCGTACCGCCAGACGAACTTCTCCTTGCTGGGTGAATTTGATGGCATTCTCGATCAGGTGGAGAAGAATCTGCCCCAGACGCCCCGAGTCGCCAATCAGCGTGGCGGGGATCTCTGGGGAGATGTCGACCTCCAGTTGGAGATGTTTCTCGCGAGCGCTTGCACTCATCAGCTGCACCGCCGTCTGCACGCAGGCCTGAAGATCGAACGGTTCTTCTTCGATGGCCACCCGGTGTGCCTCGATGCGGGAGAAGTCGAGGATATCCTCCAGGAGGGTACGCAGGCGCTGCGCCGATTCGTCGGCCATAGCCAGAATCTGCTGGCGTTGAGGGTCACCGTCGAGCTGCAGCAGCAGTTCGATGGCTGCCAGGAAAACCGTCATGGGAGTGCGGATCTCGTGGCTCATGTTGGCCAGGAATTCGCTTTTGGCCTGGTTGGCCGCCTCGGCGACGGCTTTGGCCGCCTGCAACGCCTCTTTCTCGTTGCGCTCGGTAATATCCTCCATCGCCAGCAAAATCAGTTGCAGATGATCGATGCGCCGGGCATTGAGCAGCAAGGTGCGCTGGCCGATCTGGTCAAAGGTGTGCTGGATCTCGAAATTCCGGAAGAAGATTTCCTTCGGCAGGACTTCCTCCAGCAACTTACGTAAAAGCGGAATATTCCACTGGCCGTTCCCCAGCTCGTACACCTGCCGCCCGACCGTCTCCTCCGGCGCCACCTGGAAGTGAGCGTAGAAGGCATCATTGGCCGACTGCACTCGCAGATCGTCCTCCAGGACCAGCAACGGCTCCCACAGGGTATCGAGGATCTCCTCGGCAAGACTTTTGGGGCCGGTATTGTCTGTTGCCAGATTGGTATTTACATCCTGCATTGTTACCTCTTAGTCACTTAGGGCGGCAGAACTAATCTCATAATCGAGTCGGAGAGTATAGCAGAGATCGAGATATTGAGTGCGGTTGGAAGAGTCCGCTATAGCTGCTTCCAGGTTATCCATTGGGTGACTGATGCAGACCGGTTGCCAGCAGGGCAAATTCATCGGCAGGCACGGGCCGGCTGAAGTAATAACCTTGCCCCTCGGCGCATTGATGGGATTGCAGGAAGGTCAACTGTTGTTGGGTTTCGATCCCCTCGGCCACGACCCGCTTTTTCAGGCTGGTGCCCATGGCAATGACGGCGCTGACGATGGCCTCGCCGGAACTGCCGGTAGGGTCGTCCAGGTCTTGCACGAACGACTGGTCGATTTTGAGGGTGTCGATGGGGAAGCGCAGCAGATAGCTCAGACTGGAATAGCCGGTACCAAAGTCATCAATGGCCACTTGCACGCCGAGTCTTTTGAGCGCGTGCAGGATGGCCGTGGTCGGTTCCGTGTCCTGCATCAGGCCGCTTTCCGTCAACTCCAGCTCCAGGTGGCGCGGGTCGAGACCGGTGGCGTTCAGGACGGCGATCACACTGGCGAGAAAGTCCTTGCCGTGAAACTCCCGGGACGAGACATTTACCGCGATCTGCCCGATGTCGAGACCGGCTTGCAGCCAGGCCTGGGTCTGACGGCAGGCTTCCTGAAGCACCCATCGGCCGATGGGCAGAATCAGGCCGCACTCCTCGGCAATGCCGATGAAGTGCGCCGGGTAGACCAATTGCCCGGCATCGGCCTGCATGCGGATAAGCGCCTCGGCGCCGGTCACTGCGCCGGTTTCAAGATTTACTTTCGGCTGGTAATGCAACACGAACCGGTGCTGCTCCAGCGCCCGTTGCAACGACTGCTCGATGGCTTGCCGCGCCACCGCGCGGACATTCATTTCCGGAGTGAATACCTGATAGTTGTTGCGGCCGATTTTTTTGGCATGATACATCGCGGTGTCGGCGCTTCTGACCAGGGCTTCGATCTCCTGGCCGTCGTCGGGGTAGATGCTGATGCCGATGCTGATGGTGACGCGGAGCCGGTGGCCACTGACCAGATGGGGCCGATCCATGGCTTCGATCAGCTTTTTGGCAGTGACGACAACGTCCTGCACCGCCTCGACTTCGGGTAGCAGCACCACGAATTCGTCCCCCCCCTGGCGGCTGACCGTGTCGGAGAGGCGGACGCATGTTTGCAGGCGTTTGGCCGCCGACTGCAACAGCAGGTCGCCGACCCCATGCCCGAGAGAATCGTTGATGTGCTTGAAGTGGTCGAGATCCAGATAGATCAGGGCGACCTTCTTGCCATGACGCTGCGCGAGCACCATGGCTTGCTTCAAACGATCGGTGAGCAGGGCTCGGTTCGGCAGCCCGGTCAGATAGTCATGCTGGGCCATATGCGACATCTGCTCGGTGGCCAGCTCGGCGGCCTCGGTCATCTTTTGGGCGTGAATCGTCGCGATGATGAGCCGCTCGTTCACTTCCCGCAACTGCGCCTGGGCGCTGGCGGCGATGGTGGCTTTGACCGTGGCGGCCTCTTCGCGCTGGTCGGCGGTCTCCTGGCGAAGATCCGCGGTGACCTGGCGCTGGTCGGCAGTCTCCTGGCGCAGATCCTCAGTTGCCTGGCGCAGGTCGGCGGTCTCTTGGTGCAGATCGGCGGCTTCTTCACGCAGGTCGGCGATATCTTCCCGTTGGTCGGCGGTATCCTGGCGCAGATCGGCGGCTTCTTCACGCAGGTCGGCGATATCTTCGCGCTGGTCGGCGGTGTCCTGGCGCAGGTCGGCGATATCTTCCCGCTGGTCAGCGATTATTTCGCGTTGGTCGGCGCTGCCTTGCCGCAAGTGGCCGGCTGCTTCACGCCGTTCATCGGTACCTTGGCGCAGGTCGGCGGCCTGCTTGCGCTGGTCGGCATCCTCGTCACGACCAGGATTGGTCTGTCTGTCGGCCTCGCCCTCGGCGACCGTCTTCACGGTCAGTTCCTCCGCTGGCGCACTTTGCCTCGCCTCATGCCCTCGCCCGATGGCAAATTTCCGTTCCTGACGTCTTTTTTTGCTCATTCCCCTTTACCTCTATGGTTCCTTCCTGGCCGCTTTGGACCGCGTCGGTTGCCCCCCAAGAATGCCTTCAAAGTCGTACACCGGATCACCGATGACGATCCCGCCATCGCTGATCTCATAGCGCCTGATCTCGGTGCTGTGGACGCTGGCCCGCACTTTGACCACCGCCATGACCCGATGCAGGTGGCTCTCCACCTCGATGTAGCGCTGGACGATGATGGCATCGGTGAGAAAGGCGGCGCCATAGGGGCTGAAGCGCAAATCGACATACCGGTCTTCGAGCTCCGAGGTCATCAGCACCGTCACGCCCAGCCCCGACAGCACGGCGAACATGCGAAAGAGCGACTCGCGAAAGTCCTCGCGAAAAGTCGGCGCCACCGCCAATTCAAATCCGGAGAGGGAGTCGATCACCACCCGGGTCGCTTGCATCCGCTGAATGAGGTTGGTCAGGTGCTGAACGATCTCGTCGATGGAGAGATCCGGCGTGCGGGTATTGATTACGCCGATTTGTCCGGCACGGATCATCTCGTCGAGGGTGCGCACCCAGGACTGGCTCGGCGTCTGTTCAAAGGCGACGATCACCCCCGCTTCCCCCTGGCGCACGCCTTCAGCCAGGAAGGCCGTGGCGAGGATGGTCTTGCCCGACCCGGAGGGTCCCGCCACCAGCAGGGAATAACCGGACGGCAAGCCGCCGCCCAGCATTTCGTCGAGCCGCGGCACCCCCATGGTCAGCCGCGTTTTGCTGCGCAGCGCGCCGGAGTTCAGCGGCTCCTTTCCGGTATCGCCCCTGACCACCACCGCCGCCGGAAAGACTTCGATCCCGTCGCTGGTGATGCGAAAGGTATGCATCCCCGGCAGGGTCGCCTGACCGCGCATTTTCATCACCTGCAGCTTGCGCACCATGGAATTGCGCTGGACGCTCTGCTCCAACGACAGCAGGCCGTCGGCGACCGTCAGGATCGGATGCGAGCCGCTCTCCGACAGAAATTCCCCGATCAGAAAGGAGGTGGCCTGCCAGCCGCTCAGTTGTACTCCAATCTGCTGGATGAACCGTTGCAGGCTGAGCGTCCCCTCTGTTTGCTGCTGCGCCTCCTGGATGATCGAGCGGAAAGAATCGACCAAAACCAGTGCCGGAGAGAAGGCCTCGACCTCCCGGGTGATGCGCGTCAGCACCTGGTCTAAATTGCCGGAAGCGACGTCGTCGCTCAAATTGACGAAGCGAACCGCGTCATCGAGCTTGTCGAAGTCGAAGAAGGAGAAGAGCTGCTGATAACGCAGCATCTTCAACGGCGGTTCGCCCAGCACGGAGAAGAAGAGCGCCGGCTTCTCCCGTGTCGCCAGGGCGAACATGATCTGGTGCGCCAGCGTCGTCTTGCCGGAACCGGGCGAGCCGGTAATCAGGTTGAAGGAATACTCCGGCAGACCGCCGCCCAGAATCGCATCGAGCCCCGGCACGCCGGTACTCAGCCGATGGAGAGTCACTTTGCTGCTCATCGTTCGAGCCCCCTTGCAGATGGCGGTGACGGGGATGTCCAGACGGGACCCATCAGGTGCTCGGTCAAGGATTCGCCAAGCAGCGTGGTCAGCAGTTCCATGAAGGTCACCAGCAGGGCACAGGCCGCCTCGGCAGCGGTATCTGCACTTTGTCCGGCCAGGCGCGCCTTGAGACGGATCAGGAGAGCGGCGCTGTCCCCACCTTTCTCGCCGGAGGCGAGCCACGGGAAGGCTTTGCCCGTCAGGTACAGGGCGCGTCTGAAGATGACGTCGACACCCCGGGTGCCGAGCACCGGGGTGAGCAGGGCGGCTATCTGGCACCAGGTGCTGGTGGTGGCTTCGGCGACAGCGCTCGCATCAGGGACGCTCCCGGCGCGCTGCGTCAGAATAACGCATATCCCCTCTTGCCTAAGATCGCGATTCGATGTCGCCACCGTCGTCTGGTCCATCCTCGTATTTTACACGCTTTTGCTGAAAGGGAGCCATTAGTGGCCGCTAAATCAAACGAATAGATCTCTCTTGCTCCCCCTCACGGCACCCCGTCGGATTTCACATAACTGCCATATATGACGGGCAACTCTGCTTTCGCCGCGCGCAGCGGCGGTGCCTTCGTGTCGCATCGGCGGGAGGAACAGGTCGTGCAAGCCCATCACAAAAGGGAGCGTGGCCTCTGTAACAACCATCCCGCACTTGGGTTCGCCACAGCAGGTGGATACGGTCTGCCCCGTCAACCAACTTGTATTGGGAGCGCCGGGCGCGATACACTGAATAATTGCAGCAATTTGGCTTGCCAGGTGACGGAAAAGCCAGTGGGTCGATCATCAACTCGTCTTACCCGGGGAGAAAACGCCGTGCCAACCAAGCAGAGCAATCGAAACCCGGCGCCGGCCGGACCGACCCGGGAATCTTCTGCTCATCCCTCCGACTCCGATAAGGCTCTCCATTGCCATATCGCCGGCATCGGCGCCTCCGCCGGCGGACTGGAGGCGTTGGAGCAGTTTCTCGGCCATGTCCCCGAGAAGTGCGGGGTCGCTTTCGTCGTGGTCCAGCATCTCGACCCGACCCACAAGGGGATCATGCCCGAACTGCTGCAGCGCATCACCCCGATGGAAGTGTTTCAGGCCCAGGACCGGATGCGGGTCAAGCCCGACTGCGTCTATGTGATCCCGCCCAACAAGGACATGTCGATCCTGCACGGGGCGCTGCACCTGTTCGAGCCGGCGGCGGCCCGCGGCCTGCGCCTCCCCATCGACTTTTTCTTCCGTTCCCTGGCTGAGGACTGCAATAGTCGCAGCATCGGCGTCATCCTCTCGGGGATGGGCTCGGACGGCACCCTGGGGCTGCGGGCGATCAAGGAAAAAGCCGGGGTGGCGCTGGTGCAGGAGCCGGCCTCGGCCAAATTCGACAGCATGCCCCGAAGCGCCATCGACGCCGGGCTGGCCGATCTGGTCGCCCCGGCGGCCGAACTGCCGGACAAGATGATGGCCTATCTCCGGCACGCCCCACGCATCGCCAAGGCCCAATCGCCCCTGGATGAAAAAGATCGCAGCGCCCTGGAGAAGATCGTCATCCTCCTGCGGGCGCACACCGGCAACGACTTCTCCCTCTATAAAAAGAACACCATCCATCGTCGCATCGAGCGACGCATGGGGATTCACCAGATCGAAAAGATGGACATCTATGTCCGCTATCTGCGGGAGAATCCCCAGGAGGTGGGGCTCCTCTTCAAGGAGCTGCTGATCGGGGTGACCAGCTTTTTCCGGGATCCGGAGGTATGGGAACAGTTGCGGGGGGTGATGCTGCCGGAGTTGCTCGCCCGCTTCCCGGACGGGCAGACGCTGCGAGGCTGGGTCCCGGGCTGTTCGACGGGGGAGGAAGCCTACTCCCTGGCGATCGTCCTGCGCGAGGCGCTGGAGCAGGTCAAACCGAAGGGGGGGCTATCGGTGCAGATCTTCGCCACCGATCTCGATGCGGATGCCATCGACCGGGCCCGCCAAGGGGTGTTTGCCGCCAACATCGCCGCCGATGTGACGCCTGAGCGCCTGAACCGCTTTTTCGTCCAGGCGGAGAGCGGCTCCTACCGGGTCGGCAAGGGGATCCGGGACCTGGTGACCTTTGCCCCGCAGAACCTCATCATGGATCCCCCCTTCACCAAGCTTGATCTCATCAGTTGCCGCAACCTGCTGATTTACCTGACACCGGAGCTGCAAAAAAACTGCTGCCGCTCTTTCACTTCAGCCTTAATCCCGGCGGCATCCTGCTACTCGGCAGCTCCGAATCGATCGGCGGCTACACCCGGCTCTTCGCCGCAGAGGACGTTAAATCACGCATTTACCGACGGCGCGAGACGGCGCTGGGGGAGGTGGTGGTGGAGTTCCCGACGACCTTTGCCGCCTTGACAACAGGGGCGGCAGCATCGCCGGTCATCCCGAAGGCTCCCGACAGCCTGCAGTCGCAAGCTGACCGGCTGCTGCTGCAGCACTACTCCCCGCCTGCCGTGCTGGCCAACGATCAGGGGGATATCCTCTACATCAGCGGGCGCACCGGGAAGTACCTGGAACCGGCGGCGGGCAAGGCCAACTGGAATCTCTTCGCCATGGCCCGCGAGGGTCTGCGCCATGAGCTGATCGGCGCCTTCCAGAAAGCGGTCCGGCAAAAGGGGGAAGTGACCGTCCGCGGGGTCGAGATCCGGGGCGAGGGTGTGACGCAGACGGTCGATCTGACGGCGCAGGCGGTCACCGAACCGGAGGCGCTGCGGGGGTTGGTGATGATCGTCTTTCGTGACGTCGCCACCCTCGCGACGGCGAAACCGACCGGCAGCGGCAGCTCCGCCGCGGCCGGGAGCGCCAAAATGGCGGAGTTGAAGGAAGAAGCGCGGCATGCCCAGGAGGAACTCCGGGCGATGCGCGAGGAGATGCAGACCTCGCAAGAAGAGTTCCGCGCCATCAACGAGGAGCTGCAGTCCGCCAACGAGGAGTTGCAGTCGACCAACGAGGAGCTGACCACCTCTCGGGAAGAGATGCAATCGATGAACGAAGAGCTGCAGACGGTCAACGCCGAGCAGCTGGCCCGACTGGACGAGCTCGCCTGGGCGACCAGCGACATGAACAACCTGCTCAACAGCACCGAGATCGCCACCGTCTTTCTGGACAAGGGGCTGCGCGTGCGGCGCTTCACCACCGGCTCGGAAAAGATCTTCAAGCTGATCCCGGCGGATGTGGGACGACCCCTGACCGATATCGCCTCCAGCCTGCTCTATCCGGAGCTCTCCGACGATGCGCGCGAGGTGCTGCGGACCCTGATCTTCTGCGAAAAGCAGATTGCCACCCGCGACGGCTGCTGGTTCAAGGTGCGCATCATGCCTTACCGTACCCAGGAGGATGTCATCGACGGCGTGGTGATGACCCTGACCGACATCACCGCCACCAAGACGCTCGAAGCGGAGTTGCGGGCGGGAGAGCGGAATTTTCGCGAGACCTTCGAGACGCTGCCGCACCCGGCCGCCCTCCACGAAATCGCGCCGGACGGGGCACCTGGCGATTACCGCTTGCTCGCCGTGAACCCGGCCTTTGTGCGCCTGGTCGGCCGGCCGGCTCAGGAACTGATCGGCAAGACCGTGCGGGAGGCGCTACCCGCCACGGACAACGCGCGTATCGAGGCCTTTGGCAAGGTGGCCCGCACCGGGGAGCCGGTGCTCCTGGTAGAAGAGAGCCCGGAGCAGGGCTGCCGCTATCAGGTCACCGTCTACCGTCCCACCCCCGGCCAGCTCGCCTGCCTGTTCGTCGACATCACCGGGCGCCGCCCAGATGTTGCTGAGGAGAGATAAGGCATGAAAAAAGAGACGATGGCGATTGACAGACCAGACCTGCGCCGCCGGGCGGAAGAGGCTCTGCTGGAGAAAACAGCTACCTCTCCGGCACCCGGGGAGGAACCGCAGAAACTTCTCCAAGAACTGCAGGTCCACCAGATCGAGCTGGAGATGCAGAACGAGGAGCTGCTGTATGCCCGGAACGAGATGGAGGCGGCTCTGGAGAGGTACAGCGACTTGTACGATTTCGCCCCGGTCGGCTACGCTACTCTCGATGAACGCGGCATCATCCGCAGCATCAACCTGACCGCCGCCGGCCTCCTGGGAATGGAACGCTCGCAGCTGATCGGCCGCCGTTTCGGCCTTTTCGTTGGCAGTTCCTCCATCCTCTCTTTTATTGGGGAGGCGATGGCGAGTCCAGGGAAAATAACCTGCGAGATGACGCTGAGGGAGAGCAGCGAGAAGCCTCGCATCATCCGGGTGGAGGCGCTTGCCTGCACCGCGGCTCTAGAGTGCCAAGTAGCCATTATCGATATCACCGAGCGCAAACGGATCCAAGAGGAAATCAGGCAATTGAACGCCAAACTGGAGCGCCGGGCCTACGAACTGGAAATCGCCAATGAGGACCTCGAAGCCTTCAACTATACCGTTTCTCACGACCTGCGCAGCCCCCTGACCATCATCAACGGCTACTGCCAGATGGTCCAGAGACTTTGCGGCTCCCGCCTCGACGAGGAGTGCAGGGGGTTTCTGCAAGAGATCGAGCAGGGGATCAAGCGGATGAACGGGCTGATCGGCACACTGTTGAATTTCTCCAGTCTGACGCGCAGCGAACTGCGCCCGGAATCGGTAGATCTCAGTGAGATGGCGAAAAAGGTCGCCCTCGAGCTCGGAAAAGAGCAGCCGGAGCGGCGGGTGACCTTCTCCATCGCACCTGGGGTGAGGGTCCAGGGCGATCCGAAACTGTTGCGGGTTGTTCTGGAGAATCTATTCGGCAATGCCTGGAAGTACACCGGTCAGATGGAAGACGCAGTGATCGAATTCGGCGTGACGGAAGCGGCCGGGAGGAATCTCTACTTCGTCCGGGACAACGGGCCCGGTTTCGACAGCGCCCACGCTGACCTGCTGTTCAAGGCGTTCCAGCGTCTCCCCGGCGGGGAAGAAGTCAAGGGCTTCGGCGTCGGCCTGGCGACGGTACAGAGGATCGTTCAGCTCCATGGCGGGCGAACCTGGGCCGAAGGAGAATTGGGTAAAGGGGCCACCTTCTTCTTTACCCTTGGATGAGAGCTCAGGCCGTCGCCCGTACAACAAGGTAAGGGCGACCAATTCGGCCGCCCCCGATTACCAAGTCTTAGCGAGATTTATCTATTTCCCATCAAAGGCCTTGTCGATCTTCTCCCCGGCCTTTTCCACCGGCCCTTGCCCCTGGGTAGCATCCTGTACCGCGTCCTTGGTGTTCTCAACCCCCTGGTCGATCTTTTCTCCCGCTTTTTCCAGCGGCCCCTTCTTCTCACAAGCGACCAGCCCCAGGGAGAGGACAACGGCTGCAAACACGATCAAACCTTTTCTAAACATCTTCATTTTCCATCCTTTCTGCAGAGCAGACCTCGTGAGCGCCTGCCAATAACTTTCATGGACCATATCCACTTCGAAATTATAGCAGAGATGCGGCTCCGCGCGGCAGAATAAGGATTGGATGGGAAAACCAGAAGTTTACTCGTTATCCACCAGTCGCCGAAGCTCATGCAGAAGAAGATGATTGCGAACGATAAGACTGAAGATCTCCCCCTCTTCAGCCTTGATGACATCCAACATCTCACCCATCATCCCCTCCACCTGCCTGGCGATGGACTCCATTTCTGCCGGTGAACAGGTTGCCGGAAAGAAAAGGTTGAAGGATTTGCGAACATCGACCCTCTCGGCCGCCTGCCGCAACGCCGTTGCCAGCTCCTCGATCTCCTCGGCGGGGAGTTCGAAGGGGAGTTGCTCCCGTAGGAGCTTGGCGATTCTTTTTTCCCGATCGGGAAATTCGATGATCTTGCCCATATCCGTATTTTATCGTCGGCCGAAAACCGAGTGCAAGTTGCGCTGGAGGAGCGGCGGGATCCGCAGAGAGCCAAGGCTATTTACCTCTGAATAGCCTGTTATTATGGATGGAAGATTTTTGACATGGGCGAAAGGGGCTTCGGTCCCGTTCAGCCTGCACTCTTTCGGCTGGGGTTTTCGGCTGGGTGGAGCCCCCGCATTTGGGAGACATCATGGAGGAAACACGCGACCTTAGGGGCGACCTGAACGCGCGCCACTGTCAACCGTGCGAGGGGGGGATGCCGCCGCTGGGGGCAGAGGAAGCCGGGCAGTTGCTGAAGCAGCTCGCTGGCTGGGAACTGGCGGGGGGGAGCATCGGCAAGCTCTTCCGCTTCAAGAACTACGGGCAGACCATGGGCTTCGTCAATGCCGTCGCCTGGATCGCCCAGCGGGAAAACCACCATCCTGACCTGCAGGTCGGCTACAACAGCTGCCGGGTCACCTACAGCACCCACTCGATCGGCGGGCTTTCGGAAAACGATTTCATCTGCGCGGCCAAAGTCGACGCGCTGCTGGTCTGACCGAGATCGCCGGGAGCCCGGAGATGGTCTGCCAACCGGATCAGATCTGAACAGCCCTCGCTACCTTCCTTATTCACTGCGGCGCAGGAAGCCCGAGAGCAGGCCTGATCACCGCCAAAAAAGCCTCGGCGATGGCCACATGCCCGGCATTGGAGGGGTGGAACCCATCTACATCACTGGTCAGTTCCCCCTCCACCGGCAGGGCCGAAAGCGGGACCAGGGCGGCCCCGTGACGGGCCGCCTGCTCGACGATCACGGCATTGAAGGCGGCCACCCGTTCCAGGGTGACATCGGAATCGGGCTCCGCCACGAAGCGCGGCAGGGCGGTCAGATCGGGGAGATCGCCAAGGAAGATCAGGGAATCGGTCTCCCCGCGCAAGCGGCCGAGAATGGTATCGAGATCGGAGGCGAAGTCGGCCGGCAAGCGGCCGCGGGTCAAGTCGTTGGCACCGGTCCAGAGGGTGACCAGGTCGGGACGGATGCCCGTCAGCAGAGCCAGGTCGAGGGCGCCCACGATATCGTCGGCCAGGGCGCCAGGTATGCCGAGGTTGAACAGCTCCACCGCCTCTTCCCGCTCGCTCTCGAGGGCGTCTTCGACGCGGTAGACATAACCGTTCTCCAGCGACGAGGCGCCGATGCCGGCCGCATCGCTGGCCCCCAATGCCAGGTAGGTCAACGGGCCGGTGAGCGGCGGGATATCGTCATTGCTCGACGAGCTGCCGCAGGCGGCAAGCAAGACCGCCGTTACCATCACTGCCAACCATCGTATAATCATCGATATCTCCTTAGTGTTTCATCTTCCATCAGGGTACTCCGAAATGGTGCAGCCACAACCTCCATCGGCGTGCCAGCGCTTGATTGGGGCTCATCCGCGCAGACACGCCTCCAACTCCGCGGCGGCGTTAGCCGCCCCGTCCGACCGGCGCAGCTGCCTGGCCAGCGCCTCGGCCGCCCGCCCATAATCGGGCCGGGACAGCAGCTCTACCAGGTGGGGGACGAGGCGGTCGGCATCGACTTTCCCGAAAGGGAGCACTCGGCCGAGACCGAGGCCGGCGGCGCGAAACGCGTTATCGGGCTGATCGAAGGCGACCGGCACCAGCAGCTGCGGCCGACCGCTGCGCATGGCCTGGGCCAGCGTCCCGATGCCGGCCGAATGTACGACGGCCGCCCCGCGGGGGAAAATTTTCGAGTACGGAAGGTAGGAAAAAGCCTTGATCCCCGCCGGCAGGTTCCCGGGAGCCTCGGGCCCGGTGATGAGCATGGCCCGCCGGCCGAGCCGAGAGGCCGCCACCGCGGCCTGGCGCCAGAAATCTCCAGCCGTCCAGACCGCCGAGGAACCGAGGGCAAAGAGGATGGGAGCTTCACCGGCGGCGAGAAAACTCTCCACCTCCTCCGGCAGAGAACCTTCGGCGCCGTCGTAGAGGGGGGCGCCGCAGAGGCGGAGGTTGGCCGGCC
>JACZKF010000542.1 GCA_014860175.1 Desulfuromonadales bacterium
CGTCCTTGAGCAGCTGCGGCAGCGTTGCGACCTGGTGGTTGAGGTTACCCTCGTAGCCGGGGACACCACGCTGGTTGGGCGCAATCCACTCGTTCATGTTGCCGAGGCCGTTCACGTGGGTGTCGACGCCGCTCAGCAGCATCGATCGCGTCGGCGAACAGCTCGCGTGGGTGTAGAAGTTGGTGAAGCGCACGCCGTCGTTGGCTAGCGAGTCGAGGTTCGGCGTTTTGATCTCGCTGCCGTACGCGCCCAGGTCGGCAAACCCCAGATCGTCGCCAAGGATAATGACGATGTTCGGCCGGCGGCCTGTGTCGGCGGCCAGGGCACCGGGAGGCAAAACGCAAGCCGCGAACAGGCAGGCGACTGCCAGAAGACCCAGAAATCTCTGTCCCATCGCAGATACTCCTTTCAAATGTCTTGAGACCGCGGCTTCACGAAATCGACGGCCTGGCGAGCCCAACCGTGCTCCTGACCGGTGACGCAAAAAGCAAGGGTGCCCATGCTACTTGTGGAAGACGTGACTGCCCAGACGACCGACCGTGCAGGGCCCCTGCTGCTTCGGCACCACCGCCGTCGGCCCGATGTCCCACGGTTCGCAGCCGAGCACGTCGTCGGTCGCCGTCGGCAGCACTTCGACCGGCCCCGCTCCCCAGATCCAGCCGCCTGCTGTCGGCGCTTCCGGCGAAACAACTGGCTGGCCACGGTGTCGAGGCCCGACCCGTTCTTGTCTTCTAGCGGGCCATCCTGCTGATCCATGAGTGGCCCGACGGTTCGCGTAGTCACGTTCCAATCCTCGCCCAGAGAGAAGGGGTTCACCGCCTGGATGTTCAGCCGGACGACCGAGGCATCATCGTTCCGGCCGCCGCTCTCATCATCGTTGTGCTGCACCGGTACGCTGATGGGCCAGGCGATCCAGCTCTTGGCCGGCTCTGCCGCCTCAGCGTCCCGTTTGGGGTGGATCGTCTTTTCAAAAAGGGTCCCTGGCGCTACTTCGATATTTCTTTCAACAGCCTCTCGGCATCCTTGTTCTGCGGATACTGTCCGAGAAGT
Organism: Desulfuromonadales bacterium; assembly: GCA_014860175.1. Lineage (GTDB taxonomy): Bacteria > Desulfobacterota > Desulfuromonadia > Desulfuromonadales > JACZKF01 > JACZKF01. Next base: position 1,051 of record JACZKF010000542.1, read on the forward strand.
TCATTCAAAGTCTTCACCGCTGCGTCCTTGTCCCCCTGCCGGTTCAGATAGAAGGCCAGGGTATAGGCATATTTCGGCTCCTGCGGCCGGAGTTCCGACGCCCTCCTGCACCAGGTCACCGCTTCGCCAATGCGGTCCTTGGCTGTGATAATGCAGAGGTTGTAGGCTGCCTGCGCCATGTCCGGGTCAGCCGCGAAGGCTTTCTCAAGATATCCCTCTGCCGCCCCCAATTCGTTCTGCCCCGCCTTCAAGAGCCCCATGTTGAAGTTCGCCGCGGCGTTGTCCGGGGCCTCTTGGAGCGCCCTCTGCAGGGCCTTCTCCGCCCGGTCGTTCTCTCCCATCCGGGCATAGGCGAGGGACGTGTTCACCATCGGCAGGATGGCTTGGGGGTCGAGTTTCAGCGCCGTCTCATAGGAGGCCACGGCGCCCTGCAAGTCGCCCCGGTTGAGCAGGTAGTTCCCCAGGTTGTAATGGGAGGTCCACTGGTCGACCCGAGCGGTGATCGAGACAAGGTATTCATCGTTTGCCTGTTTGAGTTGCGCCTGATCGGCCTGGGGCGCAGTCAGCTTCGGGAAGGCGGCGAGCCCTGCCG
>JACZKF010000543.1 GCA_014860175.1 Desulfuromonadales bacterium
GGTACAACCTGGGCGGGGAGCAGTCGGGGCATATGATTTTCCTCAACCACAACACCACCGGCGATGGCATGATCTCCGCCTTGCAGGTGCTGGCGATCATGCAGCGCACCGGCCGCACTCTCGCCGAGTTGGCCGAGGTAATGATTGCCCTGCCGCAGGTGCTGCTCAACGTGCGGGTGGCGCAGCGGCAGGATCTGGCCGAAATCCCCGAGGTGCAGAAAACCATTGCGGCCGTTGAGAAAAAACTGGGGGATGCCGGTCGGGTGCTGATCCGCTACAGCGGCACCGAGCCGCTGTTGCGCATCATGCTCGAGGGGCCGGACAAGATCCAGATCACCGAAATGGCCCACACCATTGGTGAGGCGATGGAAAAACATCTTGGTGGGAAGAAGGAGGAACGCTGAGCCGTGGCACAACTGGGAGTTAATGTCGATCACGTCGCCACGGTTCGCCAGGCCCGCGGGACCAGCGAACCCGACCCGGTGACGGCCGCCGCCCTGGCCGAACTCGGGGGGGCCGACAGCATTACCGTCCACCTGCGCGAAGACCGTCGGCATATTCAGGATCGGGACGTACGGGTGCTGCGACAGACCCTCAAAACCCGACTCAACCTGGAGATGGCCAATACCCGGGAGATGCTGGAATTCGCTTTGCAGGTGCGCCCTGACTCGGTGTGCCTGGTGCCGGAGCGGCGCCAGGAGCTGACGACCGAAGGTGGACTGGATGTGTTGCACCAGGAGCTGGAGCTGCAGCCGACGGTGAACCGTCTGCAGGCCGAGGGGATTGTCGTCAGTCTGTTTGTCGACCCCGACCCGGCGCAGATCGAGGCGGCCCGACGTACCGGTGCCGCCGCCATCGAAATCCATACCGGCACCTACTGTGACGCCCCGACTGCGCTGCGAGCCCAGTCGGAGCTGGCGAAGATTGCCGCCGGGGTACAGCTGGGTCGGGAGCTGGGGTTGATCGTCAATGCCGGGCACGGGCTCAACTACCGCAACGTCACACCGGTGGTTGCCCTGGGGGGTATCGAGGAGTTCAACATCGGTCACAGCATCATCGCTCGGGCGCTGCTGGTCGGCATGGAACGGGCGGTGCGGGAGATGGCCGAGCTGGTGCGGCGGTGATCGCCGGCGTTGGCGTCGATCTGGCGCGTATCGAGCGCTTCCGCCGCTTCCTGGAGAAGGGGAAAGGGGGGGTGATCGAGCGCCTGTTCACCGCCGGCGAGCAGGCCTACGCCGCTGGCAAGCGCGATCCGGCACCCCACCTGGCGGCCCGTTTCGCCGCCAAGGAGGCTTATCTGAAGGCTCTTGGACTCGGCTTGCGGGAGGGGATGAGTTGGCAGGAGGTGGAGGTGGTGCACGATCATCTCGGCTGCCCCTCGCTGCGGCTGACCGGCCGCGCCGGCGAGATCTTCCACCAGCGGGGGCTGCGGTCGGCTCATCTCTCCTACTCTCATGACGGCGACTATGCCATCGCCACGGTCGTGCTGGAGGCGCCATGAAGCTGTTGAGCGCTGCCGAGATGCGGGAACTCGATCGTCGCACCATCGAGGAGATCGGTCTGCCGGGGGTCGTGCTGATGGAAAATGCCGGCCGAGGTGCCGCCGAACTGGTGCGCCGCCGCTTCGCCCCCCTGGCCCCCGGTCCGGTTCTGGTCCTGGCCGGCAAGGGGAACAACGGTGGCGACGGCTATGTCATCGCCCGCTGTCTGCGGCAGTGTGGCTGGCAGGTGCGAACGGTGGTGCTGGCCCCCGAAGAGGTCATTACCGGCGATGCCGCCGTACATCTGCAGGTGCTGCGGCGCAGCGGCGGGGAAGTGGTTTTTACGCCGACCGAGTCGGCCTTGCGCGCCGCCCTGGAGCCGGCCCGAGACTCGGCACTGCTGATCGATGCCCTGCTCGGGACCGGGCTGACCAGCGAGGTCGGCGGCGTCTATGCGGTGGCCATCGACTGGATCAATCGTGCGGATCGGCCGGTGTTCGCTGTCGATATCCCCTCCGGTGTCGACGCTTCCACCGGCGCCGTCCTGGGCCGGGCGGTACGCGCCGACGTTACCGGCACTTTCGCGGCTGCCAAGCTCGGGCATGCGCTCCACCCCGGGGCCGCGCTGGTCGGGGAGCTGACGGTGGTGGAGATCGGCATTCCGGTGTCAATGCTGGAGGCGACCGGGGATACCCATCTGTTGTTTGGCAGCGATGAGGCGGCGGCGCTCCTGGAGCCGCGGCCCATCGCCGGTCACAAAGGTTCCTTTGGTCACCTGCTGCTGGTGGCCGGCAGCGTCGGCAAAACCGGGGCGGCGGCCATGGCCGCCGCCGGAGCGCTGCGCAGCGGCGCCGGCCTGGTGACTGTCGCCTGCCCGGCGCCGGTGCAGGAAGTGCTGGCGGTCAAGCTGACGGAGGCGATGACTCTGGCGCTGCCGGCGATGGACGGCGCTTTTGCGGCCTCGGCTGTCGACGCTGTGCGACGCGCCTGGGCCGGCAAGCAGGCCCTCGCCCTCGGCCCCGGGCTGGGGCAGACCGGTGGCGCCTTCGCTCTGGCTCGCCAAGTGATTCGGGAATGCCCGCTGCCGCTGGTGATTGATGCCGACGGGTTGAATGCCCTGGCGGAACATCTGGAGATCCTCTCCCAGCGATCGGCACCGACCATCCTGACCCCTCATCCGGGGGAGATGGCCCGCCTCACCGGCCAGTCGGTGGCTGCCATCGAGGCCGACCGCCTTGGGGCGGCCCGGGCCTTCGCCTGCGAACATGGCGTCACTCTGGTCCTGAAGGGGGCTCGCACCATCACCGCCCTCCCCGATGGCCGGATCCGCATCAACAGCAGCGGCCACCCGGGGATGGCCAGCGGCGGCATGGGGGATGTGCTCACCGGTATCATCGGGGCTCTTCTTGCCCAAGGGATGCCGGCCGAGATGGCTGCCCCCCTCGGGGTCTACCTGCACGGATTGGCCGCCGACCGGCTGCTGCCGGCTTTGGGCGATGCCGGGATGGTCGCCACCGACCTGCTGCAGGAACTTCCGGCCACCCGCCGGGCGCTGATCGCCACTAAGCCGTAGGGGCACAATCGCGGGAAATCCCGCCCCTACCACGTATTGAAAGGGACCTCCTATGCTAAAAGCCAAAGACATCATGACCACCCAGGTTTACACCGTGGCCGAAGAGACCGGTGTCGATGAGCTCGCTCGCCTGTTCAGCGACACCGGGGTCGATACCCTGCCGGTGGTCGACGGGGAGGGGAAGCTGCTCGGGGTCGTCAGCCAGACCGATCTGGTGGAACAGGACAAGCCTCTGCACATTCCGACCGTCATCACCATCTTCGACTGGGTGCTCTACCTGGAGAGTGAAAAGAATTTCAAGGAAGAGGTCGATCGCATCACGGCTCAGACGGTGAAGGATCTTTGCACCCGGGAGGTGATCACCTGCACCCCGGAGACGCCGGTGAGCGACATTGCCGCCCTGATGGTGGAGCACGGCGTCCATCTGATTCCGGTGCTGGAGGATGGGCGGGTGATCGGGGTCGTGGCCCGGCTCGATATCATCCGCTCGATGGGGAGATAGCCGTTGCGCCACTGGAGTGTCGATTCTTTCGCTCCGGAGCAGACGCAAAGCGTTGGCGAACTTCTCGGCCGGTTGCTGGTGCCGCCGGCCGTAGTGCTCCTCGTTGGTGACCTTGGGGCGGGCAAAACCTGTCTGGTCAAGGGTCTAGCCCGTGGCTTCGGCATCTCCGAGCAGGAGCCGGTCACCAGTCCGACCTTCACTCTCCTCAATATCTATGCCGGGCGCTCCCCCTTGTTCCATTTCGACCTCTACCGCCTCTCCCAGGAAGAAGACCTGCTAGACTTGGGCTTTGACGAATATCTGCAGGCCGAAGGGGTGACGGTGGTCGAGTGGGCTGACCGTATCGCCGGCCTGGAAGCACAGACCGGCGATCTGGTGGTGCATCTGCGCCATGCGGGTGACGACCGCCGCCAGATCGCCTTTGAGGCGAGGCAAGAGCGCGCCGCCCAGTGGCTGGATCGGCTGGCGAGCGCCTGGCTGGAAAGGGGGAGCAGAAAATGACCGAATTCGATATCGCTGTCATCGGCGGGGGACCGGGAGGGTATGTGGCGGCGATAAGGGCCGCGCAGAAGGGGGCGTGCGTCTGCCTGGTGGAGCGGGCGGAGGTGGGCGGCACCTGCCTGAACCGCGGCTGCATCCCGACCAAGGCGCTGTACAGCACCGCTTTGCTGCTGCAGCGGCTGCGCGGGGCGGCGGCGCACGGGATAGCTGTCGGTGCGGAGACGTTCGACTATGAGCAGGCCGCCCGCCGCAAGGATGAAGT
>JACZKF010000544.1 GCA_014860175.1 Desulfuromonadales bacterium
GCCCAGCAGTATGGTCAACCGCAACATCTTCGCTGCGATTGCCGACAGTAGCTTCGACGACTGCTCCTTTCGCAAGGAGCAGTCGAGGGCCTTCATCTGCTTGCGCAGACCGGCTATGTCCGTTCGAAGCTGCGAGATCTCATCCGACTTCTTTGCCTTGCGAGTCTTCTTCTTCGTCGTATTTTCCTTGGGCATTATGCCCTCCTTTTCGAACTTGTCACGTGCGATGACTATCGCACGAGAGACTGCCTTTTTGTCTTTGAAACCCGCTTCCTTGACCGCGATCTCCAGATCGCGGTGGGTCGCCGCAATGATGCGAACGTCGATGAGACAGCTCTGACTCCCACCCACGGGAGTCACCTCGCTGCTCTGGAGCACGCGCAGCAGCTTGGCCTGTAGATCCACGGGCATGTCGCCGATCTCGTCGAGGAAGAGGGTTCCACCGCCCGCCTCGCGGAAGCGCCCCTGGCGGGCAGCCACGGCCCCGGTGAAGGCGCCCCGCTCGTGGCCGAACAGCTCGCTCTCGAGCAGGCTTTCGGCCAGGGAAGCACAGTTTACCTTGACAAAGGGTCCCGCTTTGCGGGAGGAGCGGTAGTGGATGGCCCGCGCCAGAATTTCCTTGCCGGTGCCGCTCTCTCCGTCGATGAGGACGGTGACATCGGTGCCGGCAACCGCCCGGATGCGATCGAAAATCCCGGTCATCGCCTTGCTCTTGCCGACGAAATCGGAGAAGCAGTATTCACCCTGCAGCTTGGCTTTCAGGGCTTCGATCTCCCGGCGGTCGCGAATGATGCCGATGCAGCCGCTGACGCGCCCCTCGCCATCGCGCAGCAGGTCGGAGGAGAGAAAGGCGGGGATACGCTCCCCCTCTTTGCAGACCAGGGTAGCGGTACAGTTCTGCACCGGCTTCTGATGTTTGAGGGTCCACTTAAGGGGGCAGTCGGTATCGCAGACGCTGGTGCGAAAGACCTCCCGGCAGTGCCTGCCGAGTACGTCTGCTTCCCGGTGACCGGTCATCTTCTCGGCACTGCGGGAAAAGCCGGTGATCCGCATCTCGAGATCGACGGTGTAGATGCCGTCGGCAATCGAGTTGATAACCGTCTGGAAAAACGATGGGGAATCTGTGGGGTAGTCGAAGGGCATGGCGGCCTCCTGAGGGTCAGGAGAACCATATATCATGATACCTGCATGATTGCAACTTTCCGTTCCGCTATTCCGGCAAATCGCGAGCCACCAACTCCAGCACATGGACCACTTTCTGCGGCAGGCCGGCCCGGGTGATGATGTCCTGCAGCTGCATCATGCAGCCGGGGCAGGCGGTGGCGACCAACTCGGCGCCGCTCTTTTCGATGCCGGGGGCCTTGCGGTCGCCGATCTTCTTGCTGGTCTCCCAGTGGTAGACCGAGTAGGTGCCCCCCAGGCCGCAGCAGCGGTCAGCCCCCTCCATTTCGACGAACTCCACCCCCGGCAAGGCGCGCAGCAGAGCCCGCGGTTCCTTGGTGATCCCCTGGGTGCGCAGGTGACAGGGGTCGTGATAGGCGACCTTGATCCGCTGCTCCTTCTTCGGCAGGCGGGCCAGTTTCCGGGCCAGCCCTTCGCGCTCCAGGACGACCAGGGCGTCGCGCACCCGGCCGCCGATCTCGGCCTGGCGCTCGCCGAGAGAGGCGAAATGCCGCCCCATGCCGATGTTGCAGGAGGCGCAGGCGGTGATGATGGTATGCGGCTCTCCCTGCGAGAAGGCGGCCAGGTTGCGCTCGGCCAGCTCCTCCACCGTCCGGCCGTCGCCGGCGGTGATGGAGGGGAGGCCGCAGCACCCCTGGTCGGGGGGGATATACACACTAATGTCGAGGAACTTGAGGCACTTTAGCAAGGCATCGCCGAGCTGCGGGTACATGTAATTGAGCATGCAGCCGGTAAAGAAGGCGACCGTCGGCCGCCCTTCGCCGCCGGGGATGAACTGCGGGTGGCGGTCACGAAAGGTCTGGGTCGGAATCTCCGGCAGCACCCGGTCGGGGGCGATCCAGGGGGCGGGAAAGCGCAGCCGCAGGCCGCTGCTTTGCGGCACCTTGCGAAACAGCAGTCGGGAGACGGCACCTGCCCCCTTGAGGCCGATTTTCATCAACCCCGGGCGTTTGACCACTTGCCCCACGACCTTGGCGAAATTGGAGAGACCGCGCCGCTCGGCGATCTCCCGGCGGGCGGCGGCAACGATCTCATCGGTGGGGACCAGGTTCGGGCATTTGTCGAAGCACGAGCCGCAGAGCAGGCATTTCGACATGTCGGCGACGAAGCGCTCGTCCAGGGGGAGATCCTGGTCGAGCAGGGCGTGGGCGAGGGCGATCTTGCCGCGGGCCACCGCCGGCTCCCGCTTGTGCTCGGCAAACACCGGGCAGTGGGCCTGGCAGGCGCCGCATTTGACGCACTGGCGGATCTGGTCTTCTAGGTCGTGCAGGTTCTTATGTTTACTCATACTGGAAACCGCTGAAGGGGTAAGGACAAAGAGCCTCTTTCATACCACAGAAGTTCGCCCCCGTGCCAGTCAAACTGAAGGCACCGAAAGGGGACCGCACCCGGCTCAGCGGGTTGGAATACGGGCGGAGCTTCCCACTAATCGAGGAAAATCTTCCCCGGGTTGAGGATATGGTTCGGGTCGAGGGCTCTCTTGATCGCCTTCATGTAGGTGACCGCCGCCGGGTCGAGTTCCATCGGCAGGTAGGGGGATTTGGTGTTGCCGACGCCGTGCTCGCCGCTCATGGTGCCGCCGAGCTTGAGGGCGGCGGCGAAGACCTCCTCGATCGCCTTCTCCGCTTTTTCCAACTGCCCCGGCACCTTGCGGTCGATCATCACGTTGACATGGATGTTGCCGTCGCCGGCGTGGCCGAAGTTGACGATGGGGATGGCATGTCGGGTGGCGATCGCCTCCACTTCCCGGATCATGTCCGGGACCCGGGAGCGCGGCACGCAGATATCTTCGTTGAACTTGTCGGGGTTGACCTTGCGCAGGCTGGCGGAGACCGAGCGGCGCACCTTCCAGATCTCCTCGCTTTCGGCGGCGGTTTGCGCCACCCGCGTCTCCACCACCCCGAGGGGGGCGACGATCTGCAGGATCTGCTGCGCCTGCCGCTCGATCAGCTCCTTGTCGCCGTCGACTTCGATGATCAGCACCGCTTTGGCTGCCGCCGGCAGCTGCAAGCCGGTCGCCTGGCGCACGCACTCCAGGGTGGCGGCGTCCATGAACTCCAGGGTGGTCGGGATGATCTTGCCGCCGATGATAGCCGAAACCCCCTGGGCCGCCCCGTCGATGGAGTCGAAGATGACCAGCATCGTCTTTTTCGCCTCAGGGAGTGGCAGCAGCTTGATGGTGATGCGGGTGATGATGCCGAGGGTCCCCTCCGAGCCGCACATCAGCTTGGTCAGATCGTAGCCGACCACCCCTTTCATCGTCTCGCCTCCGGTCTTGATGATGTCCCCCTGGGGGGTGACGACCTGCAGGCCGAGGATGTAGTCCTTGGTCACCCCGTATTTGACGCAGCGGGGGCCACCGGCACACTCGGCGACGTTGCCGCCGAGGGTGGAGAATTTGAGGGAGGCCGGGTCCGGGGGGTAGAAGAGACCGAGCTTTTCCACCGCCTGCTGGAACTGCTCGGTCACCACCCCCGGCTGCACTTCGGCCACCAGGTTTTCGGTGTCGATGCGCAAAATCCGGTCGAGTCGGGTGGTGACCAGGACGATGCCGCCGGTCACCGGCAGGCTGCCGCCGGAAAAGCCGCTCCCCGCCCCGCGGGGAAAGACCGGGATCTTCTCGGCATTGGCCATCTTCAGCACCAGGGCGATCTGCTCGGCGTCGGCGGGGAAGACCACCGCGTCCGGCAAAAACTTCTGCTGGGTGGCGTCATAGGAATAGCAGAGCCGGTCGGCATCTTCGGCGGTGACGTTCTCCGAGCCAACGATCTCCTGCAGGATCTTGAAAATGCGCGGTTCAAGCATGGGAAAACCTCAGAAGCGTAAAGAGTTTTCGGTCGAGGCCGCGTCCGATCCGGCGGATCGGACCGATCAGACCGATCGGTCGGATTTCGTGCGGCCGACAATCGGCAGCACGGTGCCGCCGTCGGGGATGACGACGATTCGCGGATCGGGCGGCAATTTCTCGAAGGCCAGGCGCAGCGCCTCGTCGAGGTCGGCCGCTTTTTCCATCCCCATCCCCCTGGTCTCCTCCTGGCCGAAGTCGCTGATCAGGATGATCCGGTAGCGGTCGGCCTTGAGGCGGGTGGAGTAGGCGGTCTGACCGTTGATCTCGTAGTGGTCGCGCAGGGCGGTCTCGAATTCGGCCAGCTCCCGGTGGCGGAACCAGGAGAAGAAGGTCTTGTTGCCGAAGCCGTCGGGGCAGGCGGCGAGCAGGATGATGGTGCCGCCGTCGCGCAGGGCGCCGACCCCGTAGTCGAGGGCCTTGTGGGCCTGGATGAAATTGATGTCCTTGGGGGCGCCGCCACAGGAGACGACCGCCAGGTCGGCCGGCGCCTCCAGTGCCACCGCATAGAGCCGGCGCACCATCTCGCAACCGGCCAGGTGGGCCGCCTCGAGATCGCCGGTGAAGACCGCCAGCACCTCCTTGTCTGGAGCCAGCACGGTGTTGAGCAGAAAATCGGGGGCGATCATCCGGGCCGCTTCGAGAACCGCCGCGTGCACCGGGTTCCCTTCGAGCACGGCGGTGGTCGCTTGCGGGTGCTTGCCGCCGACTTCGGGCGGGTTGAGGACCGAAAAGTGGGTTGCCATGCAGGTTGCCCGAGAAGCCACCCCCGGGACCAGCCCTTTGCGGCCGCCGCCGAAGCCGGCGAAATAGTGGAAGCCGACGGTACCGGTGACGATCACCCGATCCGCTTCGGCGACGCGGCGATTGACCGTCACCGGCACGCCGCCGGCGGTTATGCCGAGAGTGACCAGTTCGGCCGGGTTGTCGCAGTCGTGGTCGGTCACCCGGATGCGGCCAAACAGGGGGCCGACGATCTTGCGGTGCTCGGCCTCGGTTTGCGGCCGGTGGATCCCCAGAGCGATGAGGATCTCCAGGTCGGCATCCGGCACCCCGAGGGCGTTGAGCCGCTCGACGACGATCGGGAGGTAGTGCTCGCTGCCGGTGTAACGGGTGATGTCGGAAGTGACGATGACAACCTTCTCCCCGGCCCGCACGATCTCTTCCAGGCGAGGAGAGCCGATCGGCTGCTCGAGAGCCTGGCGCACCAGAGCGGCTGGCGGCGCCGGTGCCGGCGGCACGGCGGCGGTCAGCAGGCGGGCACCGGGAAGCCGGCAGGCGAAGGTAGAGTGACCATAATTCAGGGTGAAGGTGTCCATGGCGCCATCCTCATGAATTCCAATCATACGGCAACCATCAAGAGCGTGCAACCGGCCATCGCCCCCCCCACCAACCAACGAGCAGGATGGTCAGGGAGACCCCCAGCCCCAGATATAAGGGGGGAATGGTCTGCCAGCCGGCGATCCCGGCCGCCAGCACGCAGGTCGGCGCGAGAATAATGGATAAAGCCCCGGCCCGACGGGGGGTGGCACTCCCGAGAAAGACCGCTGCCAGCAGCGGCAGACAGAGGGTGGCCCCGCGCAACCCCATGGAGAGGAAGCTCCAGTCCATGATCGCCGAGCCGAGATTCCCCAACACCAGCAGCAAGGCGAGCACCAGCACCGCCAGGGTGAGAAGGCGGTAGAGGGTCAGTTCGGGGAGGCGGCCGAGGCCCAGACGGCCGAAGACATCGACCCGCAAGGTGGTGGCCACCCCCAGGGTCAGACCGGCCCCGGTGCCGACGGCGGCAATCAGCAAGGTGGCGAAGGCGGCGCCGGCAAACAAAGGGGAAAACTCGGCCTGCAGGAAGGCGGGGAGGGCCTTGACGCTCTCCAGGGAAGGGTCGACCTGCCGCATGTAGAGGCCGACGGCAATGCCGAACAGCCCCAGGGGGGGGATGATCAGGGCGCTCAGCAGGGCGCCGTCGCGGGCGGCGCGCCGGTCGCGGGCGGAGAAGACCGCCTGCAGGTAGGTCTGGGTCGAAATGACCCCGACCAGCATCGACAGCAGGTCGTTCACCCCCTCGCGCACCCCGTAGCCGAACAGGCTGAACCAGGGGGAAGGGGGGAAGACGGTGCGCAGGCCGCTCCAGCCGCCGGCCAGGCGCCAGGCCAGCACCCCGGCTCCGGCCATGGTCAGGTAGAGGAGAAAAAGCTTGGCCAGGCCGAAAGATCCGGCCCCCTTCATGCCGCCGGCGAGGACGGCCAGGCCGATCAGCGCTGCCGAGATCAGCGTCGCCGGCAGCAGACCGAAGCCGAACAGAGTGGAGAGGATGGCGCCGCCGGCGAGGAGTTGGGCGACGATGTGGACGAACATGCCGAGAGAGGAGAAGAGGCTGGCGGCCACCCGGGCCCGCTCGCCATGATAGCGGCCGATGAACTGGGGGATCGTCTCCACTTCCTTCTCGCGCAGCGGTCCGGCCAGAAACAGGCCGAGGAGCAGGCAGGCGATCCCCGCCCCGAGGGTGAACCACCAGGCGGAGAGGCCGAAGAGAAAGGCGAGCTGGGCGGTGCCGATGGTCGAGGCGCCGCCGACCAGGGTCCCCATGATCGCCCCCGAGACGCTCCAGGCGCCGGCCCGGCGCCCGGCCAGGGAGAAGTCGCTCCCGACTTTCACCCCGCGTCCGCCCGCCAGGGCAAGCCAGGCCATGGCAGCAAGGGTGAGCAGGAAAGTGATCAGGAAAGTGGGGGATGCGGGCATCGGTTGCGGTCCCTGCAGGTATTCGGATACCCGGGAGTTATACGGCAGACCAAAGCGGGCGTCCAGCTCTTTTAACGGGTTGCCGATGGGGCCATCGTTGACACCCGCTGCGCGCCAGCTTAAACTACTCCTTTTCTCGGCCAAGGAGCAACTTTGCGGACCAAAACCAGCTTTACCTGCCAGCAGTGCGGCTACCAGAGCCCCAAGTGGCTCGGCAAATGCCCCGACTGCCAGCAGTGGAACACCTTGGTCGAAGAAGCGCTCCCGGCGCCCGCCGGCAAAGGGCGATTGAGCGCCACCGCGGCCCGGCCGGTAGCGCTGCGGGAAGTCACCGCCACCGCCGACGACCGGCAGCGCTGCGGCATTGCCGAGCTCGACCGGGTGCTCGGCGGCGGCGTGGTCCCCGGCGCCTTCATCCTCATCGGCGGCGACCCTGGGATCGGCAAGTCGACCCTGCTGCTGCAGGCGGCCGATCGTCTGGCCAGGGCCGGCAGCGTCCTCTACGTCACCGGGGAGGAGTCGGCCCGGCAGGTAAAATTGCGCGGCGAGCGTCTGGGGGTCGGGGCGGCAGGGCTGTTCCTGCTCGCCGAGAATTCCCTCGAGGAGGTCCTGGAGCGGGTGCGGGAAATGAAGCCGGCCTTCCTGGTGATTGACTCGATTCAGGCGGTTTTTACCGGCACGCTGGAGTCGGCCCCCGGTTCGGTCAGCCAGGTGCGCGAATGCGCCGGGCGGCTGATGCAGCTGGCCAAGCGGGAAGGGGTGCCGATCTTCATCGTCGGCCATGTGACCAAAGACGGGGCGATCGCCGGGCCGCGGATGCTCGAACATATGGTCGACACCGTCCTTTATTTCGAGGGGGACCCGGGACATCCCTACCGGATCTTGCGGGCGGTAAAGAACCGTTTTGGTTCCACCAACGAGATCGGCGTCTTCGAGATGAAAGAGGCCGGCCTGACGGAGGTGACCAACCCCTCCGAACTGTTTCTTGCCGAGCGCCCGCTCGGGGCCTCCGGCAGCGCCGTCGTCCCGGCCCTGGAAGGGAGCCGGCCGCTGCTGGTCGAGCTGCAGGCGCTGGTGTCCGGTTCTTCCCACGGTGGCACGGCCCGGCGCACCGCCATGGGGATCGATCAAAACCGGGTATCGCTGCTGGTGGCGGTTCTGGAGAAGAAAGTCGGCTTGTCGCTGCTGGCCCAGGATATCTTCGTCAATGTCGCCGGTGGCATGCGCCTCGATGAGCCGGCGGTCGACCTCGGGGTGCTGGCGGCGCTGGCCTCCAGCCACCTGAACCGGCCGATTCCGGCGCGCACGGTGGTTTTCGGCGAGATCGGCCTGGCCGGCGAAGTGCGGGCGGTCTCCCGCCCCGAGTTGCGGGTGAAGGAAGCGGCCCGCCTCGGTTTCGACCGCTGCCTGCTCCCCGCCGGCAGCCTCAAGGGGGTGGAGATTCCGGCCGGCATGGCCCTGATCGGGGTCAAAAGCGCCAGTGAGGCGCTGGAAGAACTCGGTTTTACATAGGGCCTATTTGCCCTATAGGACCTATACGACCAATTTGGAGACCTCATGACCGAAGACAAACTGACCCATTTCGATGCCGACGGCCAGGCGATCATGGTCGATGTCGGGGAGAAGTTCCCCTCCCAGCGGCGCGCCATCGCCCGGGGCGAGGTGCGGATGCAGGAGGCGACCTTGCAGCGCATCCTCGACCGCAGCGTGGAGAAGGGGGACGTGTTTGCCGTCGCCCGCATCGCCGGCATCATGGCGGCGAAAAAGACGCCGGAGCTGATCCCCTTGTGTCACCCGTTGGCGCTGTCGGCGGTGGCCGTCGATTTTATCCCCTTCCCCGGTGAGGGGCGGGTGGAGATCGAGGCAACCGTCAAAGTGACCGGGACCACCGGGGTCGAGATGGAGGCGTTGACCGCCGTGTCGGCTGCCGCTCTGACCATCTATGACATGTGCAAGGCGGTGGACAAGGCGATGATTATCGGGGCGATCCGCCTGCAGGAGAAGCACGGCGGCAAAAGCGGCTCCTGGTTGCGGGAGCGTTGAAAGCCCTTGGGGGTCTGCTAAACTGTTGCCGGGTCGCCGACCCGGGAAAGGACGATCATGGCTGAACAGGGGAACTTCGCCATTCGCCGGAGCTTCCTTCTCCCTCTAGGGCTGCTGCTGGCGCTTTCAGTCACCCTGTTTGCCGCCTGTCTGGTGCAGGGGGAGCCGGCCGCCAAAGTGGCGATCCTCGGCTTTATCCTGCTGCCGGTGGTGGTGCTGTTCATCGAAAGCGCCTTTCGGCGGGCGGTGGTGCGGGAAGACGAGATCACCGTAGCCAAGTTCCTGCGGGCCAAGACCTTGCGGCTGGCCGAGGTGACGGCGGTCGATACGGTACAGGTGCGCAAGCGCGCCTTTCTCACCCTGAGCGCCGGCGATGACTTCATCATCCTCTCCAACGCCTATGCCGATTTTCCGCGGCTGGTCAGGACTCTTCTGGCCCGGGTGCCGGCGTCGGCGGTGAGCGAGGAGACCCGGCAGATGGCGGCGGCGCCGCCGCGAAAAAGCACCGACGTCGTCTCCTGCTGGCTGGCCGTGGCGCTGGTCGCTCTCATTCTGTTCATCCAGTTGGGGAGCCGCTCCTGAGCCGACGAAGCCAGCTATTTTGTTGACTCGAAAACGGTTTTCATTTAAGTTGTGCTTTCTCACCACCATGATAGGAGTATCGCGTGGAGCAGGCAAAACTCGATGAATTCCGTCAGATTCTCCAGTCCCAGTTGGATGAGCTGGTGCGCGAGGCGGGCAAAACCGTCTCCGAGATGACCGACGAGAAGACCAATTTTCCCGACCCGACGGACCGGGCCTCCCTCGAATCAGACCGCAATTTCGAGCTGCGCATCCGGGACCGGGAGCGCAAGCTGATCATGAAAATTCGTGAAGCGCTGGAGCGGATAGACGCTGGCGAATTCGGCATCTGCGAAAGCTGCGAGGATGAGATCAGCGAATCGCGGCTGCGAGCCCGGCCGGTCACGACCCTCTGTATCGAATGCAAGACGGAGCAGGAGCGTCAGGAGAAGATCGGTTAAACAAATTTTGCCCCGAAGCGGTCGAGGGGGCAGCACGGAGAGCTCATAGAGGGCCATGAAATGCGATCGCTACGAAGTCCTCTACAAAATCGCCCGGATTGCCAACAGCCCAGACCTTGACTTCCCCCGCAGTTGCCGGGGCATCCTGCATTTCCTGCACCACTGTTACCAACTGGAAAACCTCTCGATCCTTCTTTACCACCCCCGGCGCCGCGCCTTTCCCCACCGCCTTCAGTACCCCGGTTCCGGTCATTTCGAGGCAGCGGCAGCCGTCGGCGCCGACAGCCCCGAGCGTGCCACCCTCAAGTTGCGCCACCCGGTGCGGCGTGAAGACCGCTGGTTCTTCCCGGTCTTCGACGGCCGCCAGGGGTTAGGCGTTCTCTGTCTGCAATCGGCCCCAGAGCTGCCGTTGCCGGAAGACGCCACCGAGATCTTCCGTCTCGTTTGCCAGGAACTGGCCCGGCTGATCCGCTTCGATCGTCTGCAGGGGGCCGAACGGCAACGGGTGCGACAGCTGACTCTCCTCTCCCATCTGGGCCGGGAGCTCAACCGCGCTGCCTCCCTGCGCGACCTGATGCCGGCCGCGGTCCAGACCATTCGGCGCTTCTCCCAAGCCGCCGGCGTCATCATGCGTCCCTTGTACGGCGGGGCGATGCTCGGCGCCAGCCAGACCGAAATCGATCCCGCCCACGAAGAGTTGCTCCCGTTGTTTCTGGAGCTTGAAGAGGAGTATTCCGGCCGCGCCCTGGTCGGTGGCAAGCCGATTTTTCGCCGACTGCCAGTCCGGGGCGCTACCCTGCAGGTGACCGAGATGGTGATCGTCCCTCTGGTTTTGCAGAACCAGGTGCTGGGAGTCCTCTCCGTCTTCGGCGATGGCCACGAAAGCGACCTCTCCTTTGCCGATAGCCGTGATACCGCTCGCTTCTTTGCCGCCATCGGCTCCCAGGTCGCCCATGCCCTCGAGCGGGTCTGGAGCCGGGAGCGGCTGGAGGGTCTCTCGGAAGAAAACGACAGCAAGCTGCGCGAGACCATCCTGCTGTATCGCATCTCCCGCGCCATCCACAGCACCTTGCGTCTCAACGAGCTGATCCACCTGATCCTGTCGTCGTTGGTGGCTCCCGGCGGGGGTGGCTTCGAAAGGGCGATGCTGTTTACCCTCAACGAGCGCACCCACACCCTGCAGGGGATGCTCTGCGTTACCCGTGAAACCTCCACCCTGGTTCTCCCCGATGCTGACGCCTGGGACCGGCCGGTGATTACCCCTGAAGTGCAGCAGGCGCAGCGGGAAGCCCCGTGCTGTCGGCAGGTGATGAAGCAGCGCCTCCCTTTCGATCCCGATGACAACCAGTTGGCCCGGGCGGTACGCCGGGGGCGGATTATCTTCGTCAACCATCCGGTCGCCGAATCCGGTTCCGGTGCCGCCTTGGCCGAGGCGCTGCGGCTCGGCCCCTATGTCTGCGCCCCGATGCTCGGGCGCGAGCGTCCGCTCGGGGTGCTGCTGGTGGACAATCCCCTCTCCCAAGAACCCTTTTCCCCCGACCGGCGACGTTTTCTCGAGCTGTTCGCCGCCCAGGCCGGCGGGGCGATGGAAAATTCGATGCTGCTGCATCGGCTGGAGACGACCCACCAGAATCTGCGCGAAACCCAAGACAAGCTCGTCCAAGGGGAGAAGATGGCGCTGCTCGGGGAGATGGCGGCCAGCATCGCCCACGAACTGCGCAACCCTTTGGTTCCCATCGGCGGTTTTGCCCAGCGGTTGGCCCGGATGATGCCGGCCGACAGCCGGGAGCAGGAGTATACGGCGATCATCATCCGCGAGGTGCGGCGGATGGAAGAGATGCTCCGCAACATTCTCGCCTTTTCCAAGAAGCAGATGCTCTGCTTTGGCGAATGCCGCCTGACCGAAGTCCTTGAAACGGCCCTCGAGCTCGAAAAGGAGGCCCTGGCCCGGGCCGCCATCCTGGTGGTGAAGGAGATCGCTCCCGGCCTGCCAACCATCCAGGGGGATGAACAAAAGCTGCGCCAGGTGCTGATCAACCTGATCGCCAACGCCCGTCAGGTGATGCCCGACGGCGGCACCCTCACTCTGCGCGCCTACCCCTCCACCCTGCGCGGAGCTCAGGCGGCCACCCTCGAGGTCGAAGACAGCGGCGGCGGCATCTCACCCGAGGTCCTGCAAAACATGTTCAACCCCTTCTTCACCACCAAGGAGACGGGGACCGGCCTGGGGCTTTCCATCTCCCATCGGATCGTCGAACATCATCAGGGGGAGATCGAGGTCAAAAACCGGGAGCGCGGAGTGGTTTTCATCATCCGGCTGCCGCTGCATCCGGGGTAATGTCAGCATTGACAAACTTGGGGTGTTTGGGTAAGGTAGGCAGGTTTTTGGGGCTGTAGCTCAGCTGGGAGAGCGATGCGTTCGCAACGCATAGGTCGACGGTTCGATCCCGTTCAGCTCCACCATTAAAAATCAAAGGGGTTGCAGGTCTTCCTGCAACCCCTTTGAGCTTCTTGCTCGGCGTACTCAAGGGTGGTTACGTGGATGCAAGAGTAAAACAGCCCCGGATGGACTCGATCTCCCCCTCCGGGAGGGAGTGTTCTCGGTAGTGCTCCTCCCAGCGCGCGGCGCACACGCGCATCTCGGCCACCACCTTCTCGGCCTGGGTCGATGTCAGACCGAACCGCGGCGACATGCTCAGGGCGTTGGCCAGCGACGCTTCCCGGCCCCGTTCCCCCAATGCCATGCAAAGGGAAAACTCGGTCCCAACCCCCGGACGGGTCGGGTTCGGCACGATGTCGTAGGCCGGCGACAGGGCCAGGCCCTTCTCGCCCCAGAGAAAGGCGTGGTTGCGGGGGTGATCGTCGGTGTTGCGGCACAGGATGTTGAACACCATCCTTCTGAAGAGTTCATGGAGCTGTTCTGGCTGCGCCAGGATGGTGGCCCGCATCCGGTCGGCCAAGGCCGGATAGCTCCAGGCCGGTCGATCCCACTCATCCCATTCCATCAGCGACAGGGCGCTCAGGAAGCCGAAGCGCAGATAGCCGGTCGCCGCTTTTTCCCGGTCGAAACGGCGGACCAATAAGACGTCCTTACCGCCAGCCTGCACCAGACGCGTCTCCGGCACGGTGATGCCGCAGGCCCGGGCGAGGGCCAGGGTCGCATATTCCAGGCGCGGGAAGTTGACCGTGTCCCCTCTCGCGGGGAATTTGGCGATCCAAAGGGTGTCCTCCAGTTCCACCGTACATTTCGGCCGGGCGCCGCCGACGCTGGTCCCCTGCTCCAGCAGGCGCAGCAGCTCCTGGCTGATCCTCTCTCCGGCCTGCAGCAAGGAAGCCGCCTCCAGCAGCTCACCGAGCGCTTGGAAGGCAGGGGGGCGCATCGGTGGCTCTCCCTGCTCCAGCGTGGCGCGAAAGTCGAGGTTGCCGACCCGGGAGGCGTTGGCCTGCAGGAGGTAGTCCATCTCGCTCAGTGCCTCAGGGGCGATTTTCAGCTCGGCGGACAGGACCAGTCGGCCCCAGTAGTCGGGGGAGGCGTCACGGAAGGCGCCGTAAAGGCCACCGTGGGCCGCAACATCCTTGGGCACCCCTCCCAGGGGAAGGGCCACGGGATCGACCGGCAGGGCGTAGGGGCGCTCAAGGTAGCGG
>JACZKF010000545.1 GCA_014860175.1 Desulfuromonadales bacterium
CCAGAGGAGTCTCGCTAAGGCCAAGGCCTTGGCTGAAAACGTTTGCAGCCGCCGGCCGGGGGAAACCCGGCAGCGGCGGCTGCGATAGATCTTCAGATGAATGGGCCTCGGCGCAATCCGTGCCTCCCGCGGATGAAGCGATTCCATTGAAACTTTATTTGCCAGCGAATGTCAAATCATTTGTCGTTTCTCACCGCTGATCTGCGCGGGGCCAGGGGGCTCAGGTGGGCGGGGAGTGAGTGCCCCCGGCAGTCGCCCAGGAACTGCCGGGGGCATTATCCTCAACCAGGCATCTTGCATCTAGCAGCCGTTTTCCATCACCGCCCCATCTTCCCTACCTTATTTTCCTGAATGATCAACCAGATAATCCAGGATTTGGGGAGCTTCCGCGTGCCCCTTTTTCTCCATCTCCCCGACCCACTCTTTCCAGATCGGCTTACCTCCTACTTCGATCCATCTTTCTCTTTCTTTCTCTGGCAGATTATAGACGGAGATGGGGTTGCCGGCCTTTTTGGCTTCGGCCAAGACCGCCTGCTTCGCGCTGTCAAAAAAATTTGCCCCCCAGAATCGGGAACCTTCGACACCACTGACGCTCATGATGGCCGTCTGAACATCTTGTGGCAGCTGATCCCATTTTTTCTTGTTCATCACCAGGGAAAAATAGGTAGCGGGCAGAGGTGCCTCGGTGTAGTGACTGACAACTTCATACAGCCTGAAACCGTGGATGGCTTCCCAGGGGGCTTCCATGCCGTCGATCACACCTTTTTGCAGAGAGACGTAGGTATCAGGCATCGGAATCAGCACGGGTACACCACCGAAACTCTGCAGTTGAACGGTCGGCGGACCACCCGTCGCTCGGATCTTCATTCCTTGGAGATCTTCCAGCTTTTCGATTTTTTTCTTCGCGGAAATCAGCGTGTAAGGGGTGCTGATGAACAGTGCCAAGACCTTGTTTGGGCTGAATTCGTTGTGAATGGCCGGAAAGTTTTCGTAAAGCCGCCAAAAAGCTTCACTTCCCGCCTCCGCGCTCGCAAAGGGCAAGGCCGGCAGGCTGACCGCATCGGACAGCGGTGTCATCCCGGGCCAATAGCCATGAAAACACCAACCGAGATCGGCAATGCCATCCTTGACAGCAGCCCAGGTATCCTTCCCCTTGGCCAAACTTTGGCTGTAGTAGACCTCTATTTTGACCCTTCCATTGGTCGCTTTCTCTACCTGCGCAACCCAGGGCTTCAAAGCATTGACCGCACCCCAGCTGGTTTCTGAATTCTGGAATGCCATCCGCAGTGGAATCGGCTTTTCAGCGGCAACTGCCGGTGTCGATACGAGGGGAGCCACTGTTAAAGCACCCAGCAACCAGAGCCATTTCATTGTCGATCTCCTTCTTGAGAGGGCCTGTGGAAGTTTTCTGTTGAACTTATTTCGGCACAAACAAAACCCGCTTATGTCTTTCTTCCAGATCCTTGACCAGTTCATCCACCGGCCCATACTTCATTACCGCTGCTTGACAATGTTTGACACAGGAAGGCAACTCTCCTGCCGCTACCCTGTCCTTGCACAGATCGCAAAGATCATTGGGGAATGGTAAATAATCAATACAGAGTTTTTCAAAAGTTTCGTACTCAAATTTAGTTAATTTAATTCCACACTTGCCAGCCGGGTAATCATGTTCCTGCTGGCATGCCACTTCACAGGTATGACATCCAGTGCAGAAATCGTAATCAATCATCAGACCATATCTCGACATGTCACTTACCCCCTTCCGGCATTTTGGTCAATTTGACCTGAGTTACTTTGTATTGCCCGCCGCCAAAGCCGGATTGGCTGTCTTGGGGACCAGGCACCAACTGGTTGATCTGGTAATCCCAGACCCCAAACAGCGTCGGTTCGGCCCCCTCCAACTCCGGCTTCCACCAACCGTGTTCAGTGTTGATCATGTTGGGTTTCACGGTTTTGGATAAGCTGGCCTTACGCTTGACTTTCCCCATCTGATTTTCGATAAAGACCCACTCACCGTCGAAAATTCCAAGCTCCTTGGCCGTATCGGGGTGGATATCGACCAATGGCTCTGGACACTTCTCCCGCAGCCAAGGGATACTCCGGTGCTCGGAGTGGAAGAACAGGGGGTTTCTGGTACCGGAAATCATCGTCAGTGGATACTGTTGCGCCAACTCCGGCTTGGCTACCGGGCCGTTGACCGGCTCACGGTAAAAAGGCAAGGGATCGATGTCAAAACCTTTATAGACACTGGAATACAACTCGATCTTGCCACTGGGGGTATTGAAACCCGGAACCCCATCGTGCCGTAGCAGGCCCCTCTCATGGCGCCGGTATGGCTTGAAGGGACCATCGGGAGGCATGGCCCACGACCCCTGTTCCACCAGCTTGTCAAAAGTGAGTCCGGCCCGTTGCAAACGACTGTCGATCAGTTCCCGCACCGACCCCCAGCGCTGGCGGATTTCCGGATTGAGCCTCCCTGCCAGTTCGAAGTTGATCTCCCAGTCGGACTTGCATTCGCCAACCTGGACCGCCTTCTGGGTGACCCCAAGAGGGACCCACCAGGACCGGAAAGTTTCTTTCTCGGCAAACGTGGCCGCCGGAAGGACGATATCGGCCAGAGCCATGGTGGTTGGGTTGTGAAACAGATCAACCGCGACGATGAAGTCGAGACCTTTCAATGCCTCATAATGGTACTTGGTTCTGGTCGCTTGCCCCCCCAAAGGATTGCAGGTCTGAATCCAGGCCCCTTTTATCGGGTAAGGGACTCCTGTCTTACAGGCTTCAATCGCCCGGTCGGGTTGGGCCCACCCCCGGAAGCCACGGACCATCTTGTATTCGTTGGCGCCAATGCGTTTATCATTGAGCTTGGTGACCAGTTCCTGGCCGTAAAGTTCAACCAATTCTTCGGTGGTGTAGGGATAAGTCGTCACGCCATGGGAAGGGCGGGCGATGACGCTGCCGCCAGGGATATCGATGTTGCCGGTAATCGCCCAAAGGTGGGTTATGGCCTGAGCCACCGTGGTACCCTCGGGGGCGGTATCCACCGCCAGCCCCCAATGCCCGCCGGCGTTTTTCGCCTTTGCGTAGGTTCGCGAAGCGCTGACGATCGTATCCGCGGGGACGCCTGTAATTCCAGCGACCTTCTCGGGTGAATATTCCTGCACTCTTTCTTTCAGCTCTTCAAACCCCAGACACCATTTTGCGACGAATTCCTTATCATAAATCCCCTCATTGATGATCACATTCAACATGCCAAGAGCCAAAGCTCCATCCGTCCCTGGCCGCAGCTGAAGATGATGCTTTGCCCGGGTGGTCATCCAGGTGTGTCGAGGGTCGACACAGATGACCTGTGTCCCTTTTTTCATACAATCGACAATCCAGTGTCCAAAGAAGCCATCGGGACAGGTCGGGG
This sequence comes from Desulfuromonadales bacterium, assembly GCA_014860175.1. GTDB lineage: Bacteria > Desulfobacterota > Desulfuromonadia > Desulfuromonadales > JACZKF01 > JACZKF01. Next base: position 3,413 of record JACZKF010000545.1, read on the forward strand.
GGGGATTTTGCCCCCAGACCAGGATCACTTCCGGATATTCGAACTCCGGATCGTCATAGCGTTTTTCGAGAAACTGCGAGCAGTCGGCGACCATGAAATCGCCGAATGTCGCTTTCATCGCCCCGAGTCGCGGGGTGTAACATGACTGCCCCGACAGTCCGAGCTGAACCCAATTCGGGCTGCCATAGCTGTAGGCAAGAAAAGAAATCGGGCCACCGACATCCCGGCCGGTCCCCTGACAAAAGAGAATTGACTCGGCACCAAACTCTTCTCGAATCCCTTTCATTTTCCTTTCGATGGTATCGAATGCTTCATCCCAGGAAATGGGGACAAACTTCCCTTCGCCCCGAGCCCCATCTCGTTTCAAAGGGGTCGTTATACGATCGGGATGATACATGTACTGCTTCAGAGCCAAGGCTCGCGAACAGGATCTCCCCTGGTTCCAGGGATTATTTTCGTCCCCTTCGATCCGGATGAGCTTTCCGTCCTTGACATAGAGCTTCTGGCCACAACTCCCGTGACACCCCGCCCCCGCTGACCAAACCGTGCATTTGTACTCTTTGACGCCCTCACCTGCTCTCATTGGCACTACCTCTTGGTTTGAGAATGGGATCAAATTGGCGGATGGAAGATGAGCTCCCCCGGCATTTTTTAGTGTTGCCTGACCTATAGCATTGACCATGCCAGCGCGTATCTAATTGATTTCGCTGACATTAATAAAATGGTCAAGAAAAAACCATCATTTGTTTGGATATATCCAAATTCTTTGACTCTTACATTCTGAAATGCCATAATTTCCTCGGAACTTCGGAAATATCCGACAATCTATTTTTTCAAAAGGAAGGCTGAGCTGTGGATCCGAATGTTTTTTTCCGAGAGGCCGTAACCCACATCACCAGTACCCTTGATATCGCTACCGCCTTGCAGCGCACGGTCCGTTTCTTCTCGTCCGTGATGCCGGCCGATATTTTGCAAATCCATCTTTGGGAGCAGGACCTTTGTTCCCTGCGGATACCGGCGACGGCCACGGCGACCATCGCCCTGACCCCCGATCAACTTCTCCCCTTTGAGAGTACCGACTACGCCCTCCTTGACTGGTTCTCGAAGGAGAACATTCGGATTGTCAACAACCTCGAGAGCCCAGTCAGCCAGAGGGTGCAGAAATCGGTTCAGAAATGGTTTGGCTATGAATTCTGTTCCTACATGGTCTTGCGTGTCCAAATGGAGGGAAAGCGCATCTGCGACATTGCCGTCGGCGCCGAAGGGCCGAACCGATTCAATCAGAGCCATGCCACTCTTCTGGAATCGCTGCGCACCACCTTTGGCGTGGCCGTCTCCAACGCTTTACGCCATCGTGAACTGGAGCTTATGCGAGATGGTCTGGCGGAAAAAAACCGGCTGCTGAAGGAAGAGCTCGATCGGCTGATCGATCACCAGGTAATCGGCGCCGAGACCGGCCTGCATCAGATGATGAAACTGGTTACCCAGGTTGCCGGGACCGAGGCACCGGTACTGATCAAGGGAGAGACGGGGGTTGGCAAGGATGTGATTGCCACCGCTATCCAGAAGCGCTCAACCCGCAAAGACGCCCCCTTTGTGCGTGTCAATTGCGGTGCGATTCCCGACTCCTTGGTGGACAGCGAACTGTTTGGGCACGAAAAGGGGGCCTTCACTGGCGCTCAGGCGCAGAGACTGGGTCGATTCGAGCGGGCCCACGGAGGCACCCTCTTTCTCGACGAGGTCGGCGAGCTCTCCCTCGGTGCTCAGGTCAAGCTGCTGCGGGTGTTACAAAACGGGGAAATGGAGCGGGTCGGGGGAACCAAGACGATCAGTGTGGACACGCGGGTGATTGCGGCGACCAACCGGGATTTACGGCAGATGGTTCGTGATGGGGAGTTTCGACAGGACCTGTTCTTCCGTCTGAATGTGTTTCCGATCAGCATCCCCCCCTTGCGCGACCGCTTGGAGGACATCCCCTTGTTCGTCGATTTTTTCATCCGCAAGACCGCCCGGGCGATGCATCTGCCTACCCCGAAACTGGCTTCCGGTGAAATTCAGAAACTTATGGAATACTCTTGGCCGGGGAATATCCGGGAATTGGCCAATGTCATCGAGCAGGCAATCATCCGCAACCCCCAGGGCCCATTACGTCCCATGGTTGAGCAGTCGGTGCCCCTCGAGACCGCCAGGGGTGAATTTCTTCTCCCCTGCGGGGAGACCCCCCTCCCCCTGGATGATGTTCTCCGTTTTTACTTTTCCAAGGTGCTGGCTTATGCCGGCGGGAAGATCCATGGCGCAGACGGCGCCGCTCAACTGCTGCAGGTCAATCCCCATACGCTGCGCAGTCGCATGGACAAACTGGGCGTCTCCTATAAGAAACAGGGGCGCTGACCGGACGGGATGCCCCCCCTGCCCGGGAATGGCTTGCCGGGATTGCGCCGTCTGTGCTAAGAGGCAGCTTGGCTCTACCGACCCCTCTGTGCGAGGAGACCTCTTACCCTTCCCAGAACTGGAACCGGGGGTCCTCGGCAAGCTGGGTCAGGCACTCTTCCAGCGTCCCGGTCAGATCGACGATCTCCCACTCCTCGGTTTTCCGAAAGATCTCCAGCCGCCACTTCCCGGCGGCGACCGGGAGGAGCCGGGCAAAGCTTTCCCCCTCCCTTTCCAGATGCAGCTCGTCCCCCTGCCGCCGTACCGCGAACCCTTCCAGGCGCCGGTCGGCACCGATAACTCGCTCTGCCTCCTGAAGCTCGGCGCCCATGAGTTCCTCCTTTACTTTGATGCGCTGGTTAATCCTTCTACACCTTAGCAGGAAATCGCCCGGGCGAAAGAGCTAGTCCAAAACCGATACTACTCCTCGTTGATCCGGACCGTCTTGTAGAGGAAGTTCTTGAATTTGAAGAAGACCTTGCGCTCCTCCGGAGTGTCGCAGCGCGGGTTGCAGGCGCGCAGCCGCTCGGCGATGGCCGGCATGGTGGCGGCGCCGTCGCGGCGGGCGAGTTCGACCAGAGCGGCGACCACGTCGCGCGAGAGGCGGTTATCGGAAAAAGGGGTGTGCACGCCACGCCAGAAATCGACCTCGCCGCGGGCGATCGCCTGGTAGATCTGCTGCGCCGCACGGTCGGTGAGCTCTCCCACCGCCCCTTCGGGCTGGGGCGGCTGCAGGGTCGCCAACACCTGGCGGATATCCTCTTCACTGATCAGCCGACGACGACGGAAGAAGAGGGCGCGCAGCAAAATCGAGCGCAGCTCGCGCACGTTGCCGCTGTAGTGGTGAGCCGAGAGGAGGGACTGGGC
>JACZKF010000546.1 GCA_014860175.1 Desulfuromonadales bacterium
CTCCATCGTCAGCATGGATGTGAGTGACGATCTGCCCAACTTCCGCCGATCAGAGAGAGGGTCCATGTTGATACGAGTGATGTACCCAGATGGACGGTACGATATGATCAAACCACATTTGCTCGATTCTTTGCTTGAACAGGATGGGGTGTCAGGGTTCAAACGTGAAGAGGGCTGGGTCACCGTCGGCCGCGACCCATTGAGAAAAAGGCAGGCTTCACCTGAATACAGGGGACCAGAGCGGCGGAACAATCAACACAAGATGTCGGTGCCTGCGTAGGGAGTTGTCGAGGCGGGCGGGATCTTGAAACCGGATCGAATTGACCTACCTGCCTGGGCCAGCACCTTCCCCGCGAAGGCAATCATCGTCCAGATAGAAGCGCCACTCGCGTTGGCGGGGATCAGACATTGACCCGTTCCTGTTCGATATAAGGGCGCAGCTCCGGTCGCAGGGCCTTTTCGGTGACCAGATCGACCGGGCAGCCGAGCAGGTCTTCCAGGTAAAACTGCACGCCGAAATAGCGCTTGGAGGTCGCGGGACCGTCGAAGGCCACCAGAATATCGATATCACTGTGGCTGGTTGCCGCATCTCGGGCGGTCGAGCCGAACAAAGCCAGTCGGGTCACGCCGAAACGGGCTTGCAGCTCAGGCATGCAACGGGCTAATAGTTCGAGGGCCGTTTGTCTTTTCATCCCAATACCCATGTGAAAATGCCATAGCAAACATAACATTTTATTTTTCTAGTTGCATTAAAAGATCTGATTGGATCGCCAGTAACTACCAGAGCCGTCTCCCGGCAAAAGCCCGTCCCGAACCGGACTTCAGGTAGTGCTCGAAATCGACTGCCTGGTCTTCATCGGTGAAGGCGAGATAGGTCACTAGTTTCCAAGGGCGGCATTTGGAAGTGTGCGGAGATCGACCGGCATTGTGGGCCTCCAGGCGCTTTGCCAGTTCGGAGGTGAGACCGACGTAGCGCTGGTCGGGATAGGAGAGGCTCTGCAGGAGGTAGGCGTATTTCATCGGAAACGTCCCTTTGATGGATTGGTGCGGCGCGACTGGTAAGAATTTTATAATGGATGGGCCGGAAGGGGAAAGGAGATGTTGGCTGTAGGGGCAAATGGCCTGCCAGCTGAATGCCTAATGGCTTGCCAGAGGAGGTGTCAAGTCCGCTATTGGCTTTAACGTAGATAATTCTACGGACGTGTTTGGCACAATCTACATCAGTTCTTGCCGACGGAGCTCCCATGCCCCAATCCAGCCAAGCACCTCTGAGCCGGACATGGGTTTGGCGATGAAGTAGCCCTGCGCCAAATCGCATCCCGCCGCCTTCAGGAAGTCCCAATCCTCCCGATCCTCCGGTCCCTCCGCGACAGTCTTCATCCCTAGTTGTCGTGCCATGGTGAGACTGGCCTCAAGGATGGGCCTGATGGCGTCATTGCGCCAGGCGCCGTGCACAAAACTGCGATCGACCTTAAGTTCATCAAAGGGCAGCTCACGCAGTTGGGTCAGGGAGGAATGGCCGGTGCCGAAATCGTCAATAGAGAGTTTGATCCGTTTGAGGCGCAGGCGGGTGATGATGTCGAGGGCGGAAAGAGGATCCTTCATCAAGCGGCTTTCGGTGATTTCCAGGATGAGATTGGTCAAGGGCACCCCAGCCTTGTCCGCCGTGCTGGCAATAAAATCAGGAAACTTGACGTCGTTGAAGTTGTTCATGGAGACATTCACCGCCACCTTCAGATCAAGACCGGCAGCCAGCCATTGGCGAGTCTGAATCAGGGCGGCGGTGAGCACGACCCTGGACAGATCATCGATCAGGCCGTGCTCTTCGGCCAGGGTGATGAATTGATCGGGAAAGATCAAACCATCGTCTGGGTGGCGCCAGCGCACCAGGGTCTCGACGCCGGCGACCCGACCGGTAGCGAGCTCCACCTTCGGTTGATAAAAGTTTTCCAGGTGGCCGGCCGCAATCGCCTGCCGCAGATCCTCGGCCCCATACTTTTTGCGGGCGGCGCGGGGTGGCATCGGGGAGCAGATGCTTGAGGCGCGATCCAGCATCTGTTGCAGCTGCTCAGGTGTCGCCGGTTTTTGGATGGCGCCCAGGAATTGCAGCTTATGGGCCAGGGCCAGTCTTTCGGCGGTCTCCAGGGTTCTGGTGTCCTCGCCACTGACCAGAACCAACCCTTTGTCATAGTGGAGGGCCCCCAGTTGGCGCACAAATTCGATGCCGTCTATCTCCGGCATCTGCAGATCACAGAAGATCAGAGAGATTTTGGCAGAATCGGCAGCCAGCTCGGCCAGAGCAACACAGACGCTGTCACAGGACACTATCTGCAGGTTGGTGAGACTGGAGAGTTGGCGGTGCAGCACCTTGAGGACAAAGGGTTCATCATCGACAATCAGGATCTTCATGTCTGTTCCCCCTTTTTGTTTTTCTTCAGCCAGGCGCGGCATTCTGCCACCACTGCCCTTAAGGCGATTTCGAAGTCTGCCATGCCCTGGCGGATGGCAGACTGGTCGCCGGTCTGACCGGCCTGTTCCAACGAGGCGCACAGTTCGGCCAAGGTTGCTGCCCCGACAGTTCGTGACGAGGATTTCAGTTTGTGAGCGATGGCTTTGACCTGCGCACCGTCGCCGGCAGTGGTGGCCGCGCCGAGTTCCGCGCCCAGTTTCTGGGCCGAGGTCAGGTAGTCGGCAATAAATTCACGCACGGTGTCGGGGTCATCCCCCACCAGCCCCTGCAGGCACCTGACTAGCCGAGCGCGATAAATTTTCGCTCAAAAACACGATAAGTTGACCTTCCAACCGACTTGGCATCGTCAAGAATATCTTAAAAAAGCTCGTCGCAAAAAACAAAAGGGGGCAATCAAGCCCCCAAAAAACATATTCCCACTGTTATCAGATCGTCAGCCGCCCGAAGTGCTTTCGGCCCTGATCCTCTCGGCCATTTCTGCGATGAACCTCCTTGCTGTTTTCTTGTTGCACTCAATGCCCGCGCGTTTCACCTCCCTGACGGCACAATAGAAGGCGGGGGTGTCTTGCTCCAAAAGAATTTTCAGCAGCGGCCGCGCCCACTTCGGAAGGGGTTTTTTACGATCCTCGATCGGTGCCAAAGATTCGCCTGCATCGAGCATGGCCCGCCAGCGCATAAGAGTTGAAGCCGATAACCCCTTGATCCCCTTCCAAGAAGACTGACGCGGATTGGCGATCCTGACGACTTCCCGCAACTCGGGAGAAAGACTTTTGGAATTTGCGAGTCGTTCCAGCTGTGCGGCCGCCGCATAGATACTGCCTTCCGTCCCTCGCCTCTCCAATTCCCGGAGGATCTCCAGGCGGGCGGACAGCACTTCTTTTTGCCAGGGGGTAAGGTCTTTTGAGTCTTTTGATCGATCCAGAATGTCTGGATGCTGCAAAACAAGCGTCAGATCAGCTGCAAGTTGCTCTTTCACTTGCCGCAGATACATTCTTCGGTCGGTTTTCATCCTCTCAAATACACGGCTAAAATCTCTCTTCACCATTCAATCCTCCTTTCAGCCGCAGATCCGCGCAGCCGAATTGTTCCTACGGAGAAAGTCCACCAGTTCGCCGAATCTAACCCGCCGGTGTCTATTCAGCACGAAAGAATCAAGGCTGCAGGGGTTTCGCAGTACGCCATCGCTGCGCCTTTCATAGCGGTTGATCATCCGATGAAACTCGCTCTCGGAAATCCCGAGGATGTCCTGAACCTCCTGTGGTTGATAGCTGCCTTTTGCAAGTAAGCCGGTAGCTTTGAGCATCCCCCTAAGATCCTGCTCTGCTTTCTCCAGCGCGGCTTTTTCGTGCATCAAAACCTCCATTTTATAAGGGCGAGAGGGGGCGGCCGAAGCCGGGGATTCTCGCCGGGTTCCCTGGTAGACCATAAAGGAAGGAGACCTCCCCGTGTATTCGGGGAGAGACCGCCCTGGCCTATGGTCTACCTGTCTCGGCCAGGGCGGGTGAACCTCTTATGCTACCAGGGCACCGTATAACCCACGGTAATCCTCGACCGTCCCACCATAGATATGGCGGATTTTATAGGTCAGCTTGTCATTGCTGAACATGCTGCCGACGTTCGGCTGATCCTGGACAAAAAGCTCCGGCTCTTCCCTGCCGTCCAGAAATCCGATTTCGATCGTGGGGATATCTTTCGGGTCGGCGACCATGAACCAGTTGTTGATGTCCGTCCAGGCTTTGACCGCGATGATTTCCAGGCTCTGCCGGCGAACAGAGTCCGGGGCATTGGGCATGAAATTGCCCGGGTTCGGCTGGACAGTGATCTCGTAAGCGGAATCTTCCAGCTCCGGAGGCAGCACCAGGTAACGCGGAGGGATGCCAAGGGGCTCATTGCTGCCGGCTTCCTGTTGCTTGATCATCGCCAGCCGCCCGGCAGAAATCGTGGCCTTTGCCAAGGCTGCGGCGCCGAGGTTACCGTGATCGACGTGGAACAGGCTTTTAGCATCGAAAACAACCGGGTTGGTGGCCAGAAAATCAAAAACGAACTTGTGCAGAGTCCTCGCCGCCGCCCGGGAAAGTTTCTGGGGAAGACGGCGGATGGCGCTCACATCGTCATTCTTGATGGCCTCAAGGGTGATATCTTCCGTTCCCCCGCGCTTTGTCGGCGCGTAGGTGGCCTCCTCGTCCGAAGGCGTTACCAGAGCGGCATAGGGATTCCCCTCGGCTACCGCCGGCAGATCGCCGTAGCCGCCGAGCCGGACGCGCCGCTGTGTACGAAAATCCATCAACGGCACCACAGTCACGATCTTGCGCCAATCGTTCAGCCCCGAGGCGTTATATTCGGCCACCATCTGCCGCGCGATCGAATCCCCCAGGACGGCGGCGAAAGTGCCGCTTTGCACCGATGCCGATAAGCGGGTGGCCGCCTTGAGGTCCCCGGTCACTCGATCATCTCCGGTCACCTGGATATAAGCCGCCCGGAAGCTGTGCGTCTTGCCGGCAAAAAAATCGTCCAGCATCTGCACGGATTTATCATGGGCGTCTTCGGTGATCCGAATCCCCCCCGCTCCCAGGACTGTGCCGCTGGCGGTCATCTTGTCCAGCATTTCTTTCTCCAGCCTGATGGCGGCGGTCAGGTCCTCGGTCTCGAAAACGCGGCCGGCAAACTGTTTTGTCAGTTTTTCCTGAACCGCCGCCGGTAGCTTACTGTCCGCCAGTTCACCCTTTAAATAGGTCTGGCAAGTCATGCGTTGCATCTTCTCCATGTCGGGCGCAGCCTGCGCCCCCGTTTTCCCGTCCATCGTGTGCTCCTTTCGGCCGGCCTGCATGGCTGCGGCCATTCTGATAAACTTCCCGTTGTTCGTCGGATCGTAAACCACGTCCACCTCAACGGCCGTGATCTCGATCGGCTCCTTGACCTTTTTCCCCGCCACCTTTTTTTCGGCGGCTTTGCCCGTGATATCGAAAGAAAGCCCGAACAGGGTAGGGTTTCCGCGTTCATGACTATCCATCAGCCCATCGCGCAGCCACTTGGCCGACTTCAGGATGTAAAGATCCGCCTCAATTCCTGTCCCGGTGTCCTCGGCGTTTTTCAACCAACCGACGATCTCCCGGACACTCTTGCCAAAGGTCTTCTGACTGGACTGATGTTGTGATTCGTTCAAGGCAAAAACACGGGCGCCCTCGATCAGAGGCAGGGCTGAAACAAGCGGCCCCTGGGTCCAGTTGATACGGCCGTCTTTGCCCAGACCGTACTCGTTCACCAGCACCCGCCAGACATAGCCGTATCCCTCGTCCGAGGGCTGGCCGGTAGCGGCCATTATTTTTCCGGCCGTCTGCATGGGGGTGTAATCCACTTGCCGTTGTACTGGCACCGCCTCACCAAGGGTTACTTTTCCATCCTCCCCGATCGAGTAGGGCCGCTGGTAGTACAGAGCGCCCTTTTTGCCGTCCTCGCCCTCCAGTTCATAGACCACCGAATCCGGATAAAGCTCGACCAGGCAGAAATAACTCTGCTGCCCGAGACTCAAAACGGCTTCCAGGGCATGGCGGACCATTTCCCGGGTCTGCTCGAAACTCAATGCCATCTTCTGCCCCCTTTCAGGCTTCAGCGCCGGAGGTTTTAGGCACGGTGACCTTTTGCCCATCGGCGGTAACCAGAACAATTTCCCTCCCTTTGTCCTCCCACGACAGCACATCGTCCGGCGTGAGCGCCCTCTCCTTATGGGTATACTGCTTGAGCTTTCTGCCGTTCTCGCCCAGAACATCCTTGCCCTCGGAAGAGTGGTACTTCAGCCCCTTGAGGTACTTCTTGTCGATCTTCTCCATTCAAACATTCTCCTCTCGCGTATGGCCGCCGATAGCGGCGGGGAATTCCCCTTTGGAAATGACCAAGGTTAGCGGCCGTAGCCGGGGTCTCCCTTGGTCGATGCCCCTGACGGACCATGGGTGAGGAACCTCCCTGGCAACTGTTGGCAAAAAACAGGGAGGAACCCGTCCCGGACTATGGTCCGCCTATCTCGACCGGGACGGGGTGCATCCATTCGAAGGGTTTCAGCTCTTCAGTATTTTCCGCAGATCCTCGGCCACCCGGATCTTCTCCGCGGCGATCAACAGTTGGTTCTCGTTCGCATTCTTTGCCCCTTGGATATCCTTGGAGTCCACCAGCAGTTCGCCGACAATCGCGGCCACGGCCTGCTTGAACATGGCAAGTCTTTCTTCGCTGTTTTTTTCCACCGGCCCCCCCTGTGCCTTCTGCCTGCCGGCGAGCCTCCATCAAGGCCCCCTCGGCTTCATTGAGGCGGGGAAAAACCTCACCGGCCTTCGACTCCAACATTTCGAACATCTCGACCCACCTGGGGGGCTCAAAGCTTGAATCGTCTTCGATCAACCTGGCCGCAAGCCGGCACGTCTGCAGCAACGCTTCCATCTCGCGTACCTTGTCCCCGATCTCCAGCACCATTTCTTCGGCCCGGACTATCTCCTTCATGGCCATCTCCTTTGTGGATTCAAGATTTTCCATGGGAACCCTCCTGCGAAACAGCGCTTTCGAGTCGATGAACAGCCGACATGACCCGGTCGGGCATTCCTTGAAGACTGTGGAAGAGCAGCGACCAATCCGGCGCTTTCAGCGTCGAGCGCGGGTTCTCCCGAAAAAATATGGCGGCCGCTTCGTACGCGATCAGCTGACTCTGAACCTCCTCCAACACGACACCGATTTCCAACGCGATATCGTCCGGCATTTGTCTCTTCGCCATCTCCCTTCCCCTTTTCTCTCCATCCGGCATCTCTGCCGCCCTTGGAAAATGGCCCGTAATGGGCCGAAATTGATTTATAAACAGCCTGTCAAGCGGAAAAGGTGCCCTGACTCATCCCGTGCCCCATGCGCCGCTCAAATCGAGTGTTACCCATTCCTCCTGCTTGCGCGGCCAGGGGGAGGACCACCCCAACGGCTTATAGCTGCCCAGGTCCAGATCGACCGCCCGCCATCCGCAAAGCAGACAGCGCACCACGAGCACCTTCCCTGTATCCAGGTATCGCTCCGTGAAAGGATGGAGGTTCGGCCGCTTGGCCCCGCAGTGATGACATCGGAACTCCTGCCCATCTCGACTCACAGGCAACCCTCGGCGGGGATTTGTGGCTTTTCCCGGCGCGGTTTCTTCATCCGCTCCAGGATGCAGATCACATTGCTCGCCTGCGCCCGAGTGAGAAACCGTAGATCCGAAACCCCCGCCACCTTTTGCAGGAAGGTCCTCAGCGCCGTATCCTTCCGGCCGGCCGGCGCCCTAGCGACCCGTTGCCAAATCGCATCAATGCACCCGAGCTGCGCCGCCGTGGCGAATCCGGGACGACCTTCCAGTTTGTCGAACACTTTCGCCTTGCGCCCCGGTTCGTGCCAGACACCGAGGGAAAAAGCCTCTTTCTTCAGCTCGTTGATCAGGGTGGCCGCTTCACCGCGCGTCAGCTCCTTCGAGGAGAAGACCCCGAAGCTTCGGCGCAGGCGCAGCCGATAATGAAACTCCGTCAGCCCCATGGCGCCGGTGATCGCATGTATGAGCTTGACCTGTGATTTTGTTACCGCTGTCCGTTCTGTCTTTCCGTTCATGACCCGACCTCCTGAACCGTTTCCCGTCAAAAAAACCTTGACCCCTTCCCCTTTAGCCGGTCGCCTGCAAAGGCTCCGGTGTGCTCTCCCCCAGTCGCCGGCTGAGAACGGACCGGACCGCCTCGCTCCCTTTTTGCGGATCGCCGGCAACCGCCGCCTTGCCGCGCTTTCCAGGGGCCGGCGCTTCGGCCGCATCGCCGGCCAGATCCTGCGGTTCCACTTTTTCTCTGCCGGCCGCCAACGCCCGCCCCATGGCGGTGATGAGCAGGTGCTGCAAATCCAGGAAGTTGGAGATTCTCGGCTGCCGCAGCACCTCGAACAGCGCCGTCTCGGCGAATACCGCGCCCACGGTACCGCGCACGTAACTGGCCGCCTCCTGAGAGGAAAGCCCTTGCAGTTGGATGCAGTCCGACCGCAGCCGCACTTCCGCAAGTCCCGCCTTGTTTGTCGGGTTGGATTGCCCGACCAGGACGACACTGAAGAGCTTGGTCTTGCCCATCCAATCCAGCTCCCGCAGCGTCTTCAGCGACCGCAGAGTTTGGCTATGCAGCCGGTGTGCTTCCTCGATCACCAAAACGACCTCATTCTTCCTGGACGCCTCTCCCAGGACTCGCCGCAGCTGCTGTGTCCGAATCACTTTGCCGCGCCGCGGGTGTTCATCGCTCAGGGCGAAGATCATCTCCTGTTCGATATCGCTGATCAGCAGCCGCTCCTTGTCCGCCGGGCGCACCATGACCAGCTTGGCGTTCATAGCATCCAGGGCCGTCCGGACCGCCTCCGTCTTGCCGATCCCACGATCACCTGCCACCGCCACCATGCCTCGCGATTGAACCGACATGGCCAGAACCCGCTTCAGCCGAGCCTGATCCGCCGTCTCCATCCACGTCCCCTCGAAAGGGTCCCGGTTATACCCGAAATTCACCAACACTTCCGGTCTCGATAGCCTGGTCATTGCGCCACCTCCTTCTGCCCTGCACGGGCGTTTATGAAATCCGAAGCCATGTCATGCACATACTTCCGGGACAATCCGTTTTGGAGGAGCAGTTTCTGAACAACCTCCCGGTCAATCGGGTCCCGGAAAACCTCCCCCGAGAGTGCGGTAAGCGCCTGCATAGCCAGCTCCAGAGAGGCGTAGGCGTCCACCGCCAGGGGGTTTTCGATCTTGCGGGTTTCCTTGACGCGGGTGGGGAAGGCCTTGAGGTTTCCTTGGTCCTTCGGGGACTCATAAAGCGTGTTGCGGATCTGCAGCCCCTCGGCGGCCTTGACGGCTTTTTGGTGTGGCGTCTCCGGATGCCCAACAAAGGTATCCAGCGGCGTCGGCGCGAAATCTTCAACTTCGTATTTCAGACCGGTTGCCTGATCGACCACCACCAGTCGATCATCGAAGACACCGGCGTAGACGTACACCCGAGCACAGTGCAGCCCCTTGACCTCGTATCTCTTGCCCTCCAGGGAGAGGCAGCCATCGGCTTCCACCGTGCGCTCCCAGCGTCGGGCAATCGTCTGCAGAGCATTTTCCGGCAGGGCCACCGCTCCGCCATGCAGGCTGACCCGGCGCCAGGCGTCCAGGCGAGAAAGTTTCTTCTCGAAGCGGTGTGCCTTGGCGTTGTATGCCTCCTGATAAATCCGAAAGCGGCGGTTCAACTCGCTCAGGCTGATCTCAAACCCCTTCCAGTCCGATTCCGCGAAAAACGGCAACTCAAAGCGCTGCCACATGGTGCGCCATGGCCGTTCGATTTTCCCGTGCGCCTCTTTCTGGCCGGGGATGCTGGGCGCTACATCGATCTGGAGTCTGTCCAGGAAATCGTTTGCCGCCTTTCCCTTCATCAACGGCCCGTGATCGCTCTTGATCCGGTCCGGTAGACCGAAAAAGGGCTTGTCCTCGTTCTTGCTCCATGCCCAGCAAAGAAAATCCAGGTTATCCACCAGCGATTCCCCCTGGGCCGCCACGTAGCGGGCCAAATGATAGCCGCTGTTGTCATCGGCCAACCCGTAGATCCATGGCCGCTCCCGGGTGGGAACCGGCTTGTTTTTGTATCCCTTGCCGCTGCCGGCGTGAAGCTTAAGAACCCGATCCCCGTCCGGGAGCCTGCGGGCGACGTAGAAGCATTCCGAAGATGATGCATCGATATGGTGCAGCTGGTTCGGCCGCTCCGCCTGGTATCGCTGCACCCGCCGAGGTCGCTTGTCCATACCCAGATCCCGCATGACGCGATTAAAGGTTGCAACCGGGATCGCCCTCATCTCCTCCGGAATCTCCCCGTTGTCCAGCGCCAGCCGAAGCGCGTCTTCGGTGGCCAGTTCCCCCTTGTCTTTCGGCGGCCGCTTTTTAATCTGCGCCACAATCAGGGCGGCTTCCTCGATCCCAGGGAGCACTCGTTCCCCTCTGCGCTGCCGTCCCGTAGGCATTTCCTGATAAAGGGTCTGCGCCGTACAGCCGAGAAGCTGAGCCCACTTTCGGATCACCTCGGTTTTGCCGCCGAAGAGGGCGTTTTCCCAGTCACGGCGGACTTGATCGAGCATACGGGGATCGATGGCCATGGCGGCTCCTTTAGGCGTCCACAGCCCAGCTATACATCTCTTCGAACCGCTGCCGGAGGTCCGCCAAATGTCGCTCCGCCAGGTCAATCCAGTGGTTGGCTCGCGCCTGGAGGTGCCGGTCATCCGAAATCCGCTCATCGATGATGAATTTCTGGCAGTTGGCGACAAAGGTAAGACAGGCCTTTTCGACCTCCTTGGCCTGCTCCTCGCACCAAGTGTGATCCCTCTCCTCGGGGTCGAATACTTTCAGGCGGGTGTTTTCCTTGACCAGGGCCTTCTTCTCTACTTCAAGGGCTTCGACCTGTGCCCTTGTCTCACGCTCCAACCGTTTTCTCTCCCGCTCGGCCGCTTTTTCCAGGTCGGCCTTTTCCTTCTGGTGGGTCTCGCGGAGGTTGTCGATCAGGGCCTCGATCTCCTCCTTGTTCTCCGGCTTTAAAGGAATTTTGATGCCGTCCACCACCAGGGCGCCGTCTTCGATTTCCGCCCGATTGGCGGAAATTGCGGTGCCCAAGTACCTGATTTTGTTAAAACTGAGTCCGTCGAAGGTCGGTAATCCCGCCAAGTTGGCGGAAAACGCGTCGTAAAGGGGGCGAAGATCGGAGAGGATGCGGTCCACGCTCCTGTCGGATTCCCCGATGGCCTCACAGAACTGCGCCCAGGTCATTCCGCCATTGCGGTACGCCTTACGCTCCTTCAGCCGGGCGAGGGCCGTATACTTGAGGAGCTGGTTATAGGCGAGGTCATGATCGATCTTCTTGATCATCCCGAAGACCTGGGCTTCTTCCCGGATCGCCGGCAGCTGGGCCTGCAGTTCCGCCAGCTTCGTCTCGGCTTGCTGCTGACCTTCCACAATCGCCGGCAGTCTTGCCTGAAACTCCATCAGCTGCTTTTCCGCCCACTCCGCTTTGGCGGTCAGCTCCTCGATTGTCACATCTGAATTCGTCGTTTTTTTCGCCATTCCCATTCCTCCATTAACCATTGATCAGCTTTAGTGTTTGGTCGATCTGCGCCCGCTTCGTCTCCAGTCGCTTCCGGATCTCAGCCCAGTAGATCGCCATCTCAGGGCCGATTTCGAACACGTCCCCGGCCCTGCGAACGACCTGCAGATCCTCCAGGGTGGTCAGGTGGCTCATGGCGGTCGCATGGGGGAGCCCCAGAGCCTGGGCCACTTCCGCCCCCGACACCGGCCGCCCTTGCGACCTCAACAGATCAAGGACCCTGAAGGACGTTTTGACGGCGGCAATTTGCTTGTAGGACTTCATCGGCACCCTTCCTGTCTGAACGCTTCACCATGCCGGTGAAGACGAAAAAAATCACAAGGCCCAACAGGTTCACCCATGGGAACCACGCATCATCGGCGCCGGCCAAGACCAGGGCGAGCATCAAAAGAAAAGCCTCAATCCACTTCATGCGGTAGCCCCTCCCTCGGCAACCAGGCTGAACGCCCGCCAAGAGCCTTTCGGACCAGTCTGCCGGCGAAACTGCGCGACCGCGACATCGCCGCCGGGAAGGGCGCCGCGAACCCGCAACACCTCGCCCGTGCTCGTCTCCTCAAAAATCAAGCAGAAGTCGCAAAGCAAAAAAGGGATAGCCGGAAAACCCATCAGCATGGCGTCACTCTCCTCCCTCATGGTCGCGCTGCAGAAGCTGGACGGAAGGTTGATCGAAAACTCGGACCACCCGCTCCAGAAGACTCTGCGCCTCGGCTGTTTGTCGGCGTTGTTTCTCCAGGATGTTCGCCAGATCCCGGGCAAATCGAAGAGCGTTGC